>JALSSE010000164.1 GCA_026984415.1 Hydrogenothermaceae bacterium
TTTTTAACCTTTTACCAAATCTTACCGTTTTTGAAAATGTTCAGATGCCATTATTACTAAATGGTGGTGTAGATACAGACAAAGTTGAAAAATTAATAGAAAGGGTAGGGTTAAAAGGAAAAGAAAAATATTATCCCCACCAGATTTCAGGGGGACAACAGCAAAGGGTTGCAATTGCAAGAGCTTTAATCCACAATCCAGAAATAATCTTAGCTGACGAACCTACAGGAAGTTTAGACAGTAAAACAGGCGAATCAATAATGGATTTAATATCTGAAATAGCTAAAGAAACAAAAAAAACAGTAATTTTAGTAACACACGAAGATTACATAGCAAAATATGCTGAAAAAATTATAAGAATAAAAGATGGGGAACTGATTTATTAAATTGAAATTAAAAAATAAAATTAGCTTAATTAAATTACTTCTCATAAGAAATTTAAAAGAGGAAAAATTTTTAACATTTTTATCTATTTTTGGAGTTTCACTTGGAATTGCTTTATTTATAGCTGTAAATGTAGCTTCAAACAGGGCTGTAGAATCTTTAAAAACAGATATAACTGCTGTAAACCCATACGCAAAATATCAGGTTATCAGTAAATACGGAATTGATTTTAATGAAAATGTTTACAGAGAAATTTTAGATTTAGAAGAAAATTCATTCCCTACTTTAAAAACAGTTGCATATTTCCCAAAATTTAAAGAGCTAACTCAGATTTATGGAATTGACACAGTAAAAACATTGAAATACATGAAAATAAAAATAAATACAGATGAATTTTTAAACTTTTATGAAAATTTAAACGCAATTTTTGTTCCTGAAAGGTTTTTAGAAGAAAAAAATCTTAAAATTGGGGATGAAATAGTTGGAATTATTTACGATAAAGAATACAAATTAAAGATTGTAGGAAGCTACAATTCTGATATTACATCTACAAAAATCTTTATGGATTTAGGAAACTTTCAGGAGTTATTTGGAAAACAGGGATTTTTATCTTTCATTGACATACAAACAGACAACATATCAAAAATAAAAAACCTTCCTGTTTTAGGAAAAAATGGACTTGATGTTGAAGAGAAACAAAAATTAATAAAAAATCAGCAGTCTCTAATTGCTTCTTTTAATTACAACTTAAAGTTTATAAGCTTTGTTGCAATTTTAGTCGGTATTTTCCTTTTATATAACACAATCTTTATCACAGTTGTTAAAAAAAGAACCGAAATCGGAATTTTACGGAGTATAGGAACAGGTAAAAAAACAATTCTCTTCCTCTTTACTACACAGGGAATGATATTAGGTTTTTTAGGCTCTATTTTTGGTATAGCATTAGGACAGGTTTTATCTTATTTTTCAGTTAAAGCTGTAGAAAAAACTCTATCAACAGTTTATTCTGCTGTATCTATTTCCAGTTATTTCATATCATTCAATGATGTTATTATGGCACTTGGTCTTGGAATTTCTATTTCCTTTATTGCTGCTGTTATACCTGCTTATGAAGCTACAAAAATCCGACCAGCAGAAACATCAAGGGAAGGTTCTTTTGAAACAAGATATCAGGATAAGTATAAATTTGTAGCAGTTGCAGGATTTTTATTGATAATTTTAGGATTAGGACTTTCTGCTTATGAATACTTAAAAATTCCTTTTGAATTTCCATTTTTGTCTTATTTAGGGGTTTTATTCCTGTTACTTGGTTTTACTTTTTTAACACCTCTATTTCTGAAAATTTTTATATTTATGTTCAAAAAAACAATTGCAAAGGTTTTCAAAAGTATAGGAATAATAACTATAGGTGATATTGAAGGAAATATTTATAGATTTTCAGTTGCAGTTATGAGTATTGCAATTTCAACAGCTTTAATATTTTCAATGGTTGTTCTTATCTATTCTTTTAGAAACTCTTTAAAAACCTGGCTTGATAAAAGCCTAACAGCTGATATTTATATAAAACCTGCTTCCTGTTTATCAAACTTCTGTTTTTATCCTTTATCAGATAATGTTTTAAAAACAATACAAGGTTTACCAGAAGTTGAAGACATTTATAAGTTCAGAGCACTGCAGGTAAAAGTTAAAGACTCAAATGCAATTGCAGGCTTTACAAATACAGAAGTTATGAAAAAGTATTTTAGATTAGAGTATTTAGATAGAAAAGACAGGGAGAAGGCATTAGACCAATTAAAAGAAAATCAGGAAGTTGCAATCTCTGAATATTTAAGGAAAATGTATGGATTTAAAAGGGGAGATAAAATAACACTTGACACTTTAGAAGGGAAAAAAGATTTTACTGTAAATGGTGTTTTTCTAAGTTATTCCACAACTTCAGGGCTTCTTATAATGGATAGGAAATGGTTAAAAAAATACTGGAAACTTGACGATGTAACCCAATTAAGCCTTTTTCTGAAAAAAGGGGTTAATTCTAAAGATTTTGAGAAAAAACTGAAAGATTTATTTATATCAAATGGAAATTACTCACTTGAGATACTAAATAATAAAGAAATAAGAAAAAAAATCTTTAAGATTTTTGATAGGAGTTTTGCAATCACATATGCAATAGAATTTATAGCAATTGTTATATCTTTAATAGGAATTGCAAATACTCTTTTAGCTTTTGTAATAGAAAGGAAAAGGGAAATAAGTATAATAAGGTATTTAGGTGGAAGCTGGAAGCAGATAAGAGGTGTCCTTATCCTTTCAGCAGGAATTTCAGCAGTATCTGGAATATTCCTTGGGGTTATTTTAGGTTTGCTGATAAGTATTATTTTTATAAAGGTGGTAAACCAGATATCTTTTGGCTGGATTGTTAATTACCAGATTCCATTCCTTTTCCTGTTTTTATTAACAATAATTCTTTTTATATCAACAACACTTGCAGGATTTTTCCCATCTACAATCGCTAAAAAAATAGACCCTAAAAGATTTATAAGTTTTGAATAAAATGTATTGAGGTAAAAAAATGAAAAAATTTATTTCTATAATAGGAGTTATTTTTATGATATTTAGTTTCAGCAGTGCTTCAATAAAAGAAGGTGATACTGTTCCAGATTACAGGTTAAAGGCAGACAACGGAAAATACATAAATATATCTGACTATAAAGGGAAATGGATTATTTTGTATTTCT
>JALSSE010000165.1 GCA_026984415.1 Hydrogenothermaceae bacterium
CATCTTTTGAGGTTGAGTAAACTCTCCTTACCTTGTCTATTGTGTATAACCTTCTTTCTATAGGAGCTGCCACGTTATCTGCCATGTCTTTAGCAGATGCACCGTGCTGAATGACAACAACTGCTATCTGTGGTCTGTCAACATCTGGAAATAGCTTTTGTTTTATGTTAAAAAATCCAATTATTCCTAAAATGGTAAATGCAAAGATAACAGAAAGTATAAAGTGGGGTCTCTTTAAAACAAAGGTTATCAGGTCTTTATTCATTTATTTTTACCTTCTAAAAGAATTTTTCCTTTTTTACCTAAGGCAAGGAGTCTTAATTTATTTTCCATAGCAACAGCAACAGGTGTGCCTTCTTTTATATTACCTTTGATAATTGCATTCTTTTCATCTTCTGCAACAACCTTTACTGGGATTTTTATAAATTTGCCTTCTTTATTTGTCAGTATAAAAGTTCCATTTGAAAGGTGTAAAACTGCTATTTTAGGAACAGATAACCCTTTTACTTTTTTTGTAATTAAAACAACATTAACAAATGAATTGGAAGGTATACCTTCTGGAAGTGATTTTATTTTTATTTCTGCAACTGAAAGGGAGTTTTTGTCTGCCGATGGATAAATTTTATTTATGTAAAACTTTTTTTGTTTTCCGTTAAAATTAACGTAAGCTAAAGTTCCTTTTTTAATTAAACCTGTGTAATTCTGTGGAAAATTTATCAATATTTTGTAATCAGAAGACTGTATTTTTAGTATAGGTCTGCCTGTCAGGGCAAGGTTTCCTTCCCTTAGAATAACTTTTTCAACAGTTCCATCAACACTACTGTATATGTTTAGATATTTAAGGTCATCCTTTTTTTGTTCTATCTGTTTGTCAATTGAAGATATTTTGTCTTTTAGTGAGAGAATATTAGATTTTAAAGCTTCAATCTTTGATTTTGCAGTATCTAACTGGGTTTTAGATTGTAGAAACTGTATTTCTGATATAGCTTTTCCTTTAAACAGTTTTTTGTCCCTTTCAAAATTTGTTTTTACAAATTGGTAGTTTGATTTTGCAGATTCAAGTTCTGCTTCAAGACTTTTTATCTGATTTTTTAATGCTTCTTTGTTGATTTCTAAATTCTGAATGGCAATTTTTACAGGGCTGCTGTCTATTTTTGCAATTAATTGTCCTTTTTTGACTTTATCTCCTTCATTGACGTAAATTTTCTCAATATTTCCTGCGAATTTAGTTGATACATTGATATCATTTTCAGGAATAATCTTTCCTAAATAATTAACCTTTTCGACTACAATTCCCTGTTTAACTACAGAACCTTTGACCATGTAAACAGGTTCCTGGGGGGTTTGGAGATTAGCAAGCTGTGCTCTCCTTGTTTTTAAAAGTTTAATGCCACCTATGGCTAAAACTATAACAATTACTAATCCAATTAGAATTTTTAATATTTTTCCCATTGTAATTCCCTCTTTTTAATTTAAAAACCTTTTTCAAGAACAAAATCTAAATAATAAATAGCCCTCTGTTTATCATAAAGGGCTTCATAATATTTGCTTTCTGCTATGTACCTCTGGCTCTGGGCGTAAAGATAGTCGTAAAGATTAGATACACCCTGTTGGTATTTTAGTTTTTCTACTTTTTCAACTTCTTTTGCGTAATCTAACTGTTTTTTTGTTGCCTGTATTTTAAAATTTGCAGTTTTTATCTGGTTTATTGCCTCTGTTAATTTTCTCTCTACATCTAATTTTATTTTTTCTTCTTCAATAAAAGATTTTTTTAAATTAAGTTCTGATTCTAATTTTTTATTGGAACGATTTCCAAAATCCCATATTGTATAGTTTGCAATTATTGATACCTGCCATAGCTCTTTATTTGCTCCATTTCCAATATTTCTCTGGTACTGACCACTAAAAAATAAATTAGGGTAGTAATCTGATTTTGATTTCTCTAAATTTTTCCTTGAAATTTCTTTCTGTACTTCAACCTTTTTAATGGAGTATAGTTTTGGAAAATATGTTTTTAAAAAATCATCTTTTGATAACTCTCCAATATCCCTAAACTGGATTTCTTCAACATCAAAATCTTTTTCAGGTATGTTCATCAATGTTCTCAAGGTTTCTTTAAGTGTATCAATTGCATTTTTTAAAGCTTCAATATTACTTTCAACTGTTTTTAATGCATATTCAACTTTTAAAAGGTCAACTTCTGGTTTTTTTCCCAATTCAAACAACATTGCTATATTGTCATAAAGCTGGTTTAAGGCTTTTTTGTAGTGTTCCATAGCTTCTTTTTGCTTTTTTAAAGTGAGAATTTTCAGATAAACTGACCTTACATTAAAAGCAATTTGGTTTTTTGTCAGGTTTACAGATATTTCGGAGAGCTTTTCATTTAGTTTTGATATTTCTACACTTTTTTCTATTTTAAAGCCTGTAAATAGTGGGACATCGTATTTTAATCCGGGAATTGTTATATTTTTTGCCCCAACTATTCCAGCTATTTCAGTTGGTGTTAATGGAGGAGATATTGGGGCTACAAGTCTTGGTATATTGTAATGGGTGTAATTTATAAAGGCATCTACCTTCCCAAATCTGTTTGAATTTATCTCTTTTGTTTTATGTTTTGAAATTTCCTGTTCTAATAGTTTTTGTCTTACAGATGGATTATTCTCAAGGGCGTTATTTACAGCCTCTTCAATTGTTAGTCCGTGTGCTGAAAATGCTAATAAACACAATCCTACCAGTATTTTTTTCATTTTCCACCTGTTGGTTATTTATTTATAACTTTAGTATATATTAACTTTTTTTTAAATACAACAAAATTTTTATATATGCTAATACATATTATTTTATAGAAATAGTTAGTTTGTATGCCTTATTTTTTGGTATTTTGTGTTTTTCTTTTAGCATTTTAACTATTTCTTTGTTTGATAAACCTTCTTTTTTGTATCTTTTGATTATGTTTGAAATATCCTCATCAGTTAGGTTTTTGGTTTCTTCTGGTTTGCAAAGTATTACAAATTCACCTTTTAAAGTGTCTAAATGTTTGTTAAAAAATTCTATAACTTCAGATGGGTTTCCTAAAATGAATTTTTCATTTATTTTTGTAAGTTCTTTTGCTACCAC
>JALSSE010000166.1 GCA_026984415.1 Hydrogenothermaceae bacterium
GGAACATCAAAAGGTGGTGCAATTATTCCAATATGTCAGGAGCTTAAGATACCTATCAAATTCATTGGTGTTGGAGAAGATGTGGAAGACTTACAGCCATTTGACCCAAAATCTTTCATAGATGCACTATTCACCTGATTTTTATTAAAAGCTTTAATGCCTTTGCATTAATTACGAAAGATTTATGTCAGAACTTTTATAGTTTTTAGGTTTATATATTTAAAACTAATTTATGTGAGGTGAAAAATGCACCAAAACACTTCAGATTTTAAAAATTTTATTTCAACAAAAGAGCTAAATGAAATCCTTAAACCTGAAAAAATACTTAATCTGGCTGAAATTATTTTTGAAATTAACAACCACAAACCTGCTGTTATCAAAGGAGATTTGATAAAATTCAGAACTTTTTTAACAGACAAAGAATTTATAAAATTCCTGATAGAAGAACTACTTAAATTAGGAAATGAAAAAGAGGAATATTTAAAAGCTTTTGGTTTGCTTACAGGTATTTATATGTCATTTTACCACCAGAAGTATATGGAAAATTTTGATGAAGATACAGAAGATTTCAGAGATGTTGAAGAAATAGAAAGCAATTTAAAAGAATTTAAAACCCAGATAAAAGAATGGATAGATAAAACAAACTCTTTTTACTACAAAGCAGACCTGTACCATTATCTATACATGTTTTCTTTGCACGATAAAGAAGAAGCTTTAAATAACGTGTATATGGAACTTGAATTTGCAAAAAAAACAAAAAAAGAGAATAATCTGTGGATGGCTTACTTTGATTTAATCAGTTTTTTAATAGATTCGGAAGATTACATTTTTGCAGAGGAAGTTTTAAAGGAAGCATCCCAATATATAAAAAACGATACATTCTACGAATTTTACGGTCATTTAGGTATTCTTTACTATAATGAAGAAAATTACAAAAAAGCAGAAGAAATGTTAGAAATAGTCTATCAGTGGCTTGTTTTCAGAACAATGGATGAAAGTATTGAGTATGATGAAGGTTTTAATACAAATATGTTTTACTTTCTATACATTTTAGCGACAATTTATGAAGAGAAAAAAGAAATTGAAAAAAGTATAAAAATTCTGTCCTTTTCCAAAGAAATAATGGTTTCAAAATTTGAAAAGATTTTCTTTTTCAGTGAAGATATGTATGGTACTTTTTTTGGTTTGATGGAAGATACTGTTGAAAAACTATCCCTGTTAAAATCAAAAGTTTTGAATGTTCCAAAAGAAAAAATCTTTGAAGAAGAAATGAAAAATATACTAAAACACGAAGAAATAAATAATTTAAGGATGGAATATTTATAAGAAAAAGCCCCTTCTATGGGGCTTTAATTATTCCTTGTTTTTCAGATTTTCAAAAAGGTTTAACATCTCAGTTGGAAATGGAAATACTATTGTTTTTACATTATTTTGACCTATTGTTGTAAGAGTTTCTAAATATCTTAACTGTATTGCAATAGGTTGTTTTGAAAGCATTTCAGCAGCCTGAACTAACTTTTCAGCAGCCTGATATTCTGCTTCAGCAGAAATAATTTTAGCCCTTCTTTCCCTTTCTGCTTCAGCCTGCCTTGCCATTGCTTTAACAAGGTTTTCAGGTAAATCTATTCTTTTTAATTCTACTGCTATAACTTTTATCCCCCACTGGTCTGTTTCTTTATCAATAACTTCCTGTAATCTCATATTTATTTCTTCTCTTTTAGAGAGAAGACCGTCAAGTTCCTCCTGTCCGCAAATGCTTCTCAATGTTGTTTGTGAAATCTGGGAAGTGGCGTACATATAATCCTCAACATTTACGATGGCTTTGACAGGGTCTATTACCCTAAAATAAACAACAGCATCAACCTTTACAGAAACGTTATCTTTTGTTATTACATCCTGAGTAGGAACATCTAAAGTAACAACTCTAAGAGAAACTCTTACCATTTTATCTATAAATGGTATAAGGATGATTAATCCAGGACCTTTTGCCCCAATAACTCTACCAAGACGGAAAATAACTCCCCTTTCATACTCAGGTAAAATTTTAATGGCTGATGCAAGAAAAATTACAATTATAATTAATACGGCTATTAAAGGAATTCCCATAGAATAACCTCCTAAAAATTTTAAGATAACATCTACAGACTCAAGTCCATAAATACTGATTAAATAAATTACTGCAAAAACAAGTATAGGGATTAGATTTCTAAGCAGTTTCATTTTTTCACCTATTTTAAATGTAAAAGACGTAAACTACTTAATCAAGATTAACAGTTTCATCAATCCAGTTTAGATAATCTTTCGAGCCTAAAATAACTGGCATAGCTATTATCTCTGGCACAGTGTAAGGGTGTAGTGATTTAATCTCATTTTCCAACTTTTCAAAAAGTTTTGACTTTGTCTTTATTATAAGCAAATATTCTGTATCTCTTTCTACAACACCCTGCCAGAAATAGACTGAATTTATCTTTGAGGTTATATTAACACAGGCAGCAATTTTATTTTCTACAAGATGATTTGCTATTTTCTCAGAAACATCCAAATCTGGACATGTACATAAAACCACAATATATTCACCCATTTTGTTCTACCCTCTTTTTTATATTAAGAAATTCAAAAAGTTCATCTAAAGATACAACTTCTTCTGTTTGTTCAATATCATCAATAACATTTTCAATCATAATTCTCTTTTCATTTAATTTTTTTATAACAAGTTCTTCTATCGTATCATTCATTACGTAGTTGTAAATATTTACCTTATTTTTCTGTCCTATCCTGTGTATTCTATCTTCAGCCTGCCATATTTTTGCTGGATTCCAGTGTAAATCAAAAAATACAGCATAGCTGGCCTCAGTTAAAGTTAAACCTTCTCCTGCTGAAGTTATTGTTCCTAAAAATATGTATTTATTTTTATCATTTTTAAAAGACTCAATCGCCATTTTTTTCTGGGAATGGTTCATTTTTCCGTGGTATGTTACAAAAATATTACCGTCAAATCTATGTTTTATATTTTTTGCTATTTTTTCTATACCTTCTTTTAAGAAATTTGTAAAAATCACAACTTTTTCTTTATTTTCTATAAGTTCTGATAACATTTCCATCAATCTATCAGCTTTTGGGCTTTCAATACTGTTTTTAGGAAAGTTACATATCTGACGGAGTTTCTGTATTGAGTAAATAATATTCTGCCTTAATATAAATTTGTAATTTTTTTCTCCTTTATGTTTATCAATCAGATACTCAATTCTTTCCTTTTCAGAATATAAAACCTTTTCATACTCATCTTTCTGTTGTGGATTTAAATCAAATTTTTCTATTTCAGGAGGGAGTTTATCTGGAAGCTCAGGAAGAACATCTTTTTTTAACCTTCTTAACATAATCGGCTGAATTAACTGTTTTGCTTCGTCCTGCGAAATGATACCTTCCGATTTGAATTCTGGATTTAAAAATTCGTAAAGGGAAAGTAGTTCTTTTAAATTATTCTGGAGGGGAGTTCCACTTAAAGCCCATCTGTATTTTGAGTTTTCACTTATAAACTTTACAGCCTTTGATTTGATTGTATCTGGATTTTTTATGTTATGGGCTTCATCTAAAATAACTAAATCAATATCCTCTCTAAATTTTTTTAATAAATTTTCTTTTCTTTTATAGTCGCTTTTTAATGTATCATAGCTAATCAGATAAACGTGGGAGTTTAAATCCCACATAATATTCCTTATATCTGGTTCTTCGTTTATTGTTAAACTCTGTATTTCAGGTGCCCATTTATTTAAATGTTCTTCCCATACAGAAATTAAATTAGAAGGAACAACTATTAATGCTTTTTTTATTTTTCCTTTTATAAAGAGTATTCTCATTGCAGTAGTTGACATAACAGTTTTACCAGTTCCCATCTGGTCTGCAAGAAGGGCTGATTTGTTTGTAATAAGAAATTTTATTCCCTGTATTTGATAATTAAAAAGTGGTTTATAAAATGCAAGGTCTGAAGGAATATCAAAATCAATCTGGGGCATCAGGATTGGCTTTAGTAAGTCCAATAAAGAAAGATTTTTATATTTAAGTTTTTCCTTTTTTGTTTTTTTAGAATCATTTTTTAATAATTCTTCTATATTTTTACCTGAGTAAATTTTGCCGATTTTATCAAAATCAGGGAGAGGTTTTATTAAATTTTCTGAAATTTCAAAAATATTTTCTGAAGAAAATAACTGGAAAATCTCTATATCTAAAGGTTTTACTAAGTTTTGTTCTGATATTATTTCTTTCATTTTCCTTCGTAGTACTTTAAATATTCCATCGCTTTCTCAACTCTTTTAAACGGCTCTAATAAATCAAAATTTTTATAAATTTCATTTAACTTTTTAGAAATAAAAATAAGTTTGTTTTCATCTTCTTTAGAAATTGTAAAAATTAACGGTTCAAATTTTTCATGAATGTTAACAACTTTATGGCTTAACCTATCTTTTGGCATAAAAGGGTCAAACTTTCTAATAAAAATTACAGGAGCGCCAATGTACTGTCTTATTGATAAGATTTCTTTGTCCTGTGTTAATACAATATCGTAATTTTCAGATAGGGCAGATAAAAGCTCTATTCCAAATTTCTCCTTAAATAAAACTTCCTTTAAAGACGAACCGTAAAGTATTTTTTGAAGTTCTTCTAACTTAACTTTTGATGTAATTCTAAACTCAACTGGTTTTGTTTTCTCATCTGTCAGTAAAACCCCACCTCTGTAATTATCATCTTTATTGAGATAATAAAGGTAAGCTAACTTCATCTTTCACCTTTTTTTCTAATTATACCATTTTGATTTTATGTAGATTTAAAATTTCGGTTTATTTTTGTGTTTTATAAATTTGTAAAAGAGATTATAAAAAATCTTGACAAAGATACACTAAAGTATTATTATAATAATGAAGTTTAAATGAAATTAAGAGGAGGTTAAAAAAATGGGCAAAGTTATAGGAATAGACCTTGGAACAACAAACTCTGTTGTTTCAGTTATGAGTGGGGGTGAAGCTATTGTTATTCAAAATCAGGAAGGTTTCAGAACTACTCCATCAATAGTTTCATGGACAAAAGATAAAGAGATATTAGTTGGTGAACCAGCTAAAAGAAGAGCTGTTTTAGACCCTGAAAACACAGTTTACGAATCAAAAAGATTTATTGGAAGAAAATTTGAAGAAGTAAAAGAAGAAGCTAAAAATGTTTCTTACAAAGTAGTTCCAGATGAAAAAGGAGACGCTGCTTTTGATATCCCAAATGCAGGTAAAACAGTGAGACCAGAAGAAGTTGGAGCACAGATTTTAAAGAAACTAAAAGAAGCTGCTGAAAACTACTTAGGTGAAAAAATAACTGAAGCTGTTATTACTGTTCCTGCGTACTTCAACGACAGACAAAGACAGGCAACAAAAGATGCAGGTAAAATTGCAGGGCTTGAAGTTAAAAGAATAATAAACGAACCAACAGCAGCAGCGTTAGCTTATGGATTAGATAAAAAGAACGAAGTAAAAATTCTCGTTTATGATTTTGGTGGTGGTACATTTGATGTATCAATACTTGAAGGTGGAGAAGGTGTTATTGAAGTTAAAGCATCTGATGGAGATACCCACTTAGGTGGTGCTGATATTGATGCAAGAATTATTAACTGGTTGGTTGATGAATTTAAAAAAGAAAATGGAATTGATTTAAGGGAAGACAAAACAGCATTCCAGAGATTAAAAGAAGCTGCTGAACAGGCTAAAAAAGAGCTTTCTTTCAAAATGGAAACAGAGATAAACTTACCGTTTATAACAATTGACCCAAATACAAATCAGCCTTTACACCTTGAAAAGAAACTAACAAGAGCAAGACTCGAAGAAATGATTAAAGATTTAGTTGACAGAACTATGGATATAGTAAAAAGAACACTTGAAGCTGCAAAAATGACCCCATCTGATATTGATGATGTTGTCTTAGTTGGTGGTTCAACAAGAATTCCGCTTGTTCAAAAAAGAATACAGGAATTCTTTGGAAAAGAACCTCATAAAGGTGTTAACCCTGATGAAGTTGTTGCAGTTGGTGCTGCTATACAGGGTGGAGTTTTAGCTGGTGAAGTAAAAGATGTTCTTTTAATTGATGTAACCCCACTATCTTTAGGAATTGAAACCCTCGGTGGTGTTATGACTGTTCTTATACCAAGAAATACTCCAATCCCTACTAAAAAATGTGAAATATTCACAACTGCAGCAGATAATCAAACTCAGGTTGAGATTGTTGTTCTACAGGGTGAAAGAAAAATGGCAGCTCAAAACAAAGTAATTGGAAAATTTGCACTTACAGATATTCCACCTGCTCCAAGGGGTGTTCCACAAATTGAAGTTTGCTTTGATATAGATGCAGACGGTATACTCCACGTAACAGCTACAGATAAAGCAACTGGAAAAGCACAATCAATTACAGTTCAGGCTCAAAGTGGTTTAACTGAAGAGGAAATTAACAAAATTATTGAAGAAGCTAAAAAACATGAAGATGAAGATAGAAAATTCCAGGAAACTGTTGAATTAAGAAACCAGTTAGATGCTCTTGTTTACAGCCTCGAAAAAACTGTAAATGAAAATAAGGCAAAATTAACTGAAGAAGAAGTTAAAGAAGCTGAAGATGCAATTGCTGAAGCAAAAGCTGCCCTTGCTTCAAATGAAAAGGATAAAATACAGGCTGCAATTGAAAAGGTAACATCAGTTGCCAACAAAATAGCTGAAAAACTTTACGCACAGGGTGGAGCTGAAGCTGGAGCAGGAGCAGGAACTGGAACAAATGAACCAAAAACTGGGGAAGATGACGTTATAGACCCTGAAGTTAAATAAAATAAAAGCCCCCTCTAAACAGGGGGTTTTTTTAATTTTTCATCAACCAATTTTTTTATGATTTCCTGTCTTTTTTCACCTTTAGGTAGTTTGTTTCTTATTTCAATTAGTTCTTCTAAAATTTTTTCTAAATCGTCAGGTAAATAACTTTCTATTAATTTTCTTAATTTTCCAGAAAGCCCTGGAGCTTTTCCTGATGTGGTTATACCTATAACTATATCTCCTTTTTTAACATAAGCTGGAAATATAAAAGTACAGTAATCAGGACTATCTACACTGTTAACAGGTATTTTTCTTCTTACACAGTAATTGTAAATTTCCCTCTGTAAATCTATGTCGTCAACGGCAACTATAACTATTTCTTTACCATCTATGTCTGTAAAAAGGAAAGGTCTTTCAACTATTTTTATTTTGTTTTCTTTGGAAAGGTCTTTTATTTCTTCTCTTACAATTTCCTTTGCAACAACAGTTATTTTCGGATTAAAAGGTAGAAGTTTTTCAATTTTTCTTAAAGCAATCTCACCTGCTCCAACTATCAGTATATTTTTTCCTTGTATATCAATAAATATTGGGAATAAAGCCATTTTTCACCTAAATAGATTCTAATTTATCAAGCATTTTGTAAAGTAAATTTTCAATTTCTTTAAAATAAATTTCTTCTTTTAACATCTCTTCAGGTGATTGGATATAATCACCTTTTTCTTTAAGTTCCTCTTCAGAATTTTCAATAAGTCTTTTAACTGCGTTTTTATCAACTTCAAGGTGAAATTGTAGGGCAACGACTTTTCCATCGTTGTATTCAAAGGATTGATTTTTACAGGCTGTGCTTTTTGCAGTGTGGACAGCTCCTGAAGGTATATCAAAAGTATCACCATGCCAGTGGAAAGCCACAAACTTTTCTGGAAAATCTTTAAAAATTTTGGAGTTGTCGGCTTCTAAAGTTTTTTCAACAGGAAACCAGCCAATCTCTTTTTCTTTGTTTTTATAAACTTTGCTTCCTAAAACATCAGCAATTAATTGGGCACCTAAACATATCCCTAAAACTTTTTTATCTTTTTCAATTGCTTCTTTTATAAAATTTTTTTCTTTTTTTAGCCACGGATATTCATCCTCGTCGTAAATTCCCATTGGCCCACCCATTACAACCAGAAAATCAAAATCATCTAATTCTGGCAAATTATCACCTTTATAAAGGTGTATCCCAGAAAATTTATATCCTTTTTTTTCAGCCCATTTTAAAATGTTTGCAGGAGTTTCAAATTCTACATGTTGAATGTAATGGATTTTCATCTTTCCCACCTGAAATTTTAATAATTTGTATTATTATAAATGTTTATGGATGTAATCTAAAGAAAAATTGCCGAGTTTTTTCTTGGTTGTCTCTGGAATATAAAATTTATCTAAATCTTTAAAAAGAATATTCTTTAGTTTGTTTAAAATTTTTATTTCTTCAAAATTAAAATTTATTTCTTTGTTTCTAAAACTATCAGAACTTTTATTTAAGCAATTTTTACAGACAACCCCACCATTTGATGATGAAAGATTACCAAAATTGTACTTTGTAATTTTAACTCCACATAAACTACAGTTTTCAAGATTTGGGAATATACCATTTAAAAAAATAAATTTAACTAAAAAGTTAATTTTAAAATTTTCCATATTTTCATTGTTAAGGAGATAGTAAATGTTTTTCTTTAAAAAAATGAAATACTTTTCATCTGGAGAGATAACAAATTTATTAAAATACTTTGATATAAAAAATGCCGTTTCAAATTTTTTTAAATCTTTAGCAATTTTTAAAGACAGATTTCTAAAATCATCAATTTCGTTTATGTAAACTTTACCTTTCCTTTTTATAAAAATTCCCTTAAACCAGTTAAACGGTTCAGAAACTGTTACAATGGGATTTTTTATAATCTGCCCAAAAGGAACGTATATATTTTCTTTTCCATACTTTTTTAAATAAACAGTGATTGATAAATCTTTTTCTCCAGAGTAAGACTTTCTTAAAACTATTGCTTCATCTTTAAAGACTGTTTCCATTTAAATCCCTTTAAAAAGTGATAGATTATTATATTCACTCTTTACTATTAATCAATAGGTTGAAAAAGTTTATGTATAATGGTTAATATTTTATTAAAAATTTAAAGAGGGATATCTTGTATAAAATTTTTCTTTTTTTAATTGGATTTATATTCATTTCCTGTTCTCCAAAATATGAAGTAAAAACAATTTACAAGCTTCCAGAAACAGAAGATGGAAAAAAATGTATATCCCAGTGCCAGATTCAATACGAATTTTGTAAAAAGGAGTGTAATCAAAATTATCAGAAATGTTTAAACAGTGCTTTAAAAAGGGCTAAAGAAATATACAAAGAAGCTGAAAAAGATTACCAGATAAAATTTAAAAAATACTACAGAGAATATTCATTATATACAGAAGCGTATCGGAGCTGGCTTAATAAATATGAAAGAACAAAATCAGACTTTGAGTACTATTCAAGGAAATGCTCTATTGATAAAAAGTGGTGCGATGAAAAAAATTATTACAGTAGGCTCCTCAGTGAACTGTATTCCCACAAACCAAAAGAACCTTTTAAGCCTCAAGAACCTTCCTTTGAAAAGATTTTACAGGTTCAACAGAGCAAATGTGATAAAGAGTGTGGATGTAAAAATGAGTATGATACGTGTTTCCAGAGCTGTGGAGGTAAAATAGAGTATAAAAAAATATGTGTAGAAAACTGTAAATAGTTATTTTGAGATATACAGTCTAATTAAATTTAATACTTTAGACCTCACTTCTTTATCCAATAACCCTTGAATATGCCCTGCATTTTCAACAATAAAAATATGTTTTTTTCCTTTGTATTTTTTGAATAAGACCAAAGAATGTTTAAAAGGAATAACCCTGTCCTTTTTTCCATGTATAAAAATTATCGGAATTGGAAATACTTTATCAATCCATCTTACAGGAGAATATTTATCATTTAGGAAAAATGCCAGAGGTTGGAAAATCCACGTTATAGGAGAAGAAGAAAGTTTTTCCCTTGCCAATTTTCTATAACTGGAAAATGTACTATCAACAATTAATAATTTTATTAAATTTTTTTGTCTGTAATTTGCAGCAACATAAATGGCAATTTCTCCACCTAAACTCTGTCCAAAAAGTATAATTTTTCCTGTTTTATCTAAATTATCCACACAAAATTTAACAGCAGACAATCCATCAATATGAACCCCTTTTAAAGAGGGTCTTCCTTCAGATTTACCATAACCTCTGTAATCAAAAATAAAAACATCAAATCTATTATCTACAAACCAGAATATAGAATTAACATGGGTTGTTATATTTTCCGCATTACCATGAAAAAAGACAACTGTACCTTCAGGATTTTCTGTTTTAAAGAACCACCCGTGTAGTCTAACTTTATCAGATGTTTCAAAATAAACATCTTTAAATTTGTACTTTTTCAGATTTGGATTTGGATAATCTTTTTTTTCAGGGAAAAATATTAAATGGCTACAACCTGTTAGGAAAAAGGCAAAAATAATCAGTATTAATTTTTTCATAATTTTAAAAATAGTGTAAAAAACTCAATTTTGCTTCTGTTTTGTATTTGGAATAGGTTTTAAACCTTGAATATTCTAACTTAACTGCATTTTGAAGATTTATTTTAAATCTCTGGTTGAATGACAATTTATAAAAGTTATTTTTATTTCCTAAAAAGTAATCAAATGTTTTAAGATTTAAATGGAATTTATAAAAGTTGTTTACACTTTTTAAAATTCCTGTTGAAATTCCAGCTCCAACGGAATATTTTCTTTTTAATTTATCAGACAATGAAAAATCTGTCTCAAAAAATCCATAAACCAACCCATATTTCCAGAAATTAAAAGCAAAACCACCACCGGGGTTAATATCTAAAATTAGCTTTTGTTTTTCTCCATTTACAAACCTTCTGTAAATACCAAAATTTACCCTCCACGAAATAGGTTTAAAAAATACATTACGTGGAGTTATTGAAGTTATCTCAACTATTCCTATTTTCTGAATTTGAAATTTTTTTAAATCAGTATAGTACCTGAATTTCAAATCTAAAAACTGTATTTTTGAACCGTATTTAAAACCTTCATCTAAATCAAGTAAATCGTGGTATGCAGGTCTTGTTCCGATTTCTATAAACTTTTCTTTATTTAATAATCCAGCAGAAATCTGAACTCTTTTTGAGTTATGGCTCTTTTCTGGGGAAACAGGAACAGGATATTTATAAATAATCTTATCTTTAAATTTACTTCTAACTGAAAGTATTTTGATAAGTTTTTTTGTATACGTGCTTTTATTTATTTTTCTTTTTGATACAAGATATTGAAGATAGTTTGTTGATACGTCTAATATATAAATTTTCTTTTTTTCAGGAATATTTAAATCTAAAACAGTATTTGGATTAATTTTCCCTGTGGCTATCTTTAAAGCAGTTATTTTTTGTTTTTTATTTAAAAAAGAAGAAATAAAATTTATTTTAGTTACTTTTGATGGTCTGTAATCTGGATTGTTTATAAGCTTTTTATTTTTTAAAACTTTTATCGTATCAACAGGGATTACCCAGTATTTAAATTTATCTGTTATCCTGTACTCAGGTTTTACTACATCAATAAGGAATAAAAGGTTATATGAACAGTTTTCATTAAAAAAGTAATAGTAAGAGTATATATCCTGAAGTTCCCAGACGTGCAATGTCATTCTATAAACTTCATTTTCTGTTAGATTTAATTTATATTCCCATAAATCTCTACTGTCTTTGTCTGAATACTGTTTTAATTTTTCATAGTAAGGTAATATAGAAAAATAACCTTTATAAAAACCAAAAATCCCTTTAAACGCAAACAAAATTCCATTTGTATCGGTTGTAATTGCTGAATAGTTAACTGCATGGGAAACTAACTTTGACTTTAAGGGAGTATCTATCCTTATTAATGTATGTCCAAACATTGAAGCTGGGCTATTAATGTGTGCATCTGCAAAAACAAGGTATGCTTTTGTTGGATTTATATCCTTCAAAAATTTTTTTAACTCTTTGCAATTGTAGTCTGGAAGGAACTGTTTATCAAAGTTAAGCTCTTTGTTTAGCCACCAGAATCTTAAAGGAAATTTACAGATATATTTTTCAGATTCAAAAAAGGCTTTTATCGTTTCTTTTAATTCTAATTCTGGATTGTTTTTTCCATATTTTGAAATAAAAAATTTAGGGTCATCAATTAAACTTTCTTTATTTTTATAATGAAGTAGGGCTTTCCACTGTAAACTTTGTGATAGTTTTCTTTCTTCTACCTGATTTATTAAAGTCTGAATATATTCTTCTTTTGTAATCCCATAAGAAACATTTATTCCTGACAAAAATAAAAAAACCCAAAGCAAAAACTTTGGGTTTATACAAAAAAGAAACAATTTTTTATTTTTAAGAGTTTGAAATCTCTGCAATTTTATTTATAACATCAGCAGCTTCAACTTTTTCAGAAGAGAAGATTTCTGAAAAATGTGACTGTAAAGTAGAGAAGAATTCCATTTTCTTATCTTCTGGAATGTTCATAAGTTCAGCTATTGTTTCTAACGATTCACCATTACCAGCAGCAATGTCCTGAGCTACAGAATCCATGTTTTGAGCAATAAACTTTTGTAATTTTTTGTTTTCCACAAGTCTTTTAGGTTTTTTACAACCTAAAGTACCTGAAGTCATTCCAAAAGTCTGGTTTCCAAATGTTCCGTTTGTTGTTACAGCAAATAGTTGGAATAGTAACGAATCCTGTCCCATGTCTTCCATTAACATAGTTCCAAGACCACACCCTGCATTTTCCTTTAAGGTTCCAGCCATTGATGAAGCTGTTAGAGTTAATGCTGCAACCCCCATAACTAAAAGTTTTTTCATGATTTTCCCTCCTAAAATGTATTTTGGGGCTTTCTTATTATACTTTATTAAAAGTAAAATTAACAAACTTATGCTGGTTTTTATGATTCTCTTATATAAATAGGCTCAATAGAAAATGGATTTTCAGTTAAATTGTGTTTTAAAGCGTAAAAAGCACCATTTACAGATAAACTTTCTAAAATAGTTTCTTTGTTTTTTACCTGTAAATTAAGATTTTTTTCAATGACTAAAGAATTTTCTGTATCCTTTACAAAATTTTCAAACTCTTCAAATTTTAAAAGTTTTATATCAGAAACCTGTTTTAATTCAAAATCTTTAGATTTGTAAATTTTTGAATAAACCTCTCCTTTTCCTGCATTAATTCCACAAATAATGTTTCCATTAAAATGTTTATATTTATAAGCCATAACATCCAGACTTATATAACTGTAAAGTTCTAAATTTAAGGAATAGCTCAATGTTTTTGCCACAGTTATCCCAACCCGTAAACCAGTATAACTACCTGGTCCCTTGTTCACCACAATTTTTTTTATTGAATTTTTATCAATTTGAAGTTCTTCTAATATTTCATATATTTTTTTTATAATAATTTCAGAAAAAGGCTTTGGTTTTGAAATACTTAAATCAATCAAAACTTTATGGTCTTTTATTATTGAAATACCTATTACTTCTGAATATGTGTCTATTGATAGTATCATAAGCTATCCTTTTCAAAATTAAAGTAAAATAAAATTATACCGAAAATCAAACTAACTTTGGAGAAGTTAAATTGAATAAAAAACTTCGGGAAGTATTAAAAAAATATTTAACTGATGATGAGTTAGAGAAGTTGGAAAATTATTTTGATGAAAATGAGGAACAAATGTCTAAAAATGAAAAAATTTCAAAATTGAAAAAAATGATAGAAAACGGAGAATACCAGATAGAACCTGAAGAAGTTGCAAAAAAAATGTTAGAAATTTTCAAAAAATTCCAGACTTAAAAAAATTCATAAAGTCTCTTAAAAACCTGTTTTATCTTTTCCACTGCAACAGGAATTTCTTCCTTTTTATTCATTAATCCAAAAGAAAATCTGACATACCTTAAAGCCTCTTTTTCAGAAAATCCGTAAGCAAGTAAAACATGTGAAGGGGTTGGTGTTCCAGAAGAACAGGCAGAACCAGAGGAAACCATTATATTCTCCGAATTTAAACCTATAACCATAGACTGGGCATCAACTTTTGGGAAGATAACAGCAGAAATATTTGGAATTCTACTTACATTTTCACTGATAATTTTAATATCTGGTATTTCTTTTTTCAGTAAAAATTCAAATGTGTCCCTTAATTCTTTTAGAAAAGATATTTTTTCCTTATTATCCTTACTCCATATACTGACTGCATCTGAGAGGAACTTTATAAAAGCAACATTTTCTGTTCCAGACCTTAATCCCCTTTCCTGTCCTCCACCAAACAGTAAAGGTACAATATCAGTATTTTTATTTTTGTAAAACAACCCAATACCTTTTGGGGCGTTG
>JALSSE010000167.1 GCA_026984415.1 Hydrogenothermaceae bacterium
CTTACCTCACGGTAAACCACCTTGCCGCTTGCTTCACTTAGGAACGTTACTTCCTCGTGTCAGGGACTTTAACCCTTTGGGATGCTTCTCCTTACTTTTAAGAAAAAAAACTTATATTTGCCATTCGAGGCACACACAGTAGATAAGATGAAGACTTGCTATCGCTGCGTCCTCATCTTATCATTGACCGTTGGCAGCAAGCAAACAAAGAACGAAAACTTATATTGAATGAATAAACTTTTTATAAGCTACTCACATAAGGACGAAAATCTAATAGAAGATTTTATTACTCATGTTGCACCATTAAAAAATAATGGGATTCTATCGGAATGGTATGACAGAAAGATTGAAACAGGTGAAGAATTCCAAAATGATATTGACAATAATCTAGAAAATGCAGATATCATTTGTTTAATGATTTCAAGTAATTTTCTTGCTTCTGAAGCTTGCTTAGAAGAGAAAGATATTGCACTTAAATTAAAAGAGACAAAAGGTATTAGAGTAATTCCAATAATACTTAGTCCGTGTGCATGGACTACTCATAAAGAAATAAGTGAATTATTAGCAATACCAACTGATGGAAAAGCCATAACTTCATTTGCTGACAAAAACGAAGGATGGTTAGATGCTGTAAATTGGTTAATGAAAGTTTGTCATTCTGTGAACAAAATCAAATCCCTTAAATTAAAGGACGAGTTCAATAAATTCTTAAACAGTGCTGATATCTTATCTAAATCACATAAGAACAAAGAGATATTAAGCCTTGAGGACATATTCGTTTATCCAAGATTAAAATGTTATAATGAAGAAGAAGTATCACACAAATACAATTCAGAAAACTTCAAATCGGAAATACTTCTCTACGAGAAGATAATTATAGCAGGAGAAAACCAAGCAGGAAAAACCACCCTTTGTAAAGTACTATTTCAGATTTATAGGGAACTAAACTACGTTCCTGTTTTTTTAGATGATGAAAACAAATATTTGGGTAATCCTCACAAGAAACTCGAAAAAGCATTTTTAGAACAATATGATTACCAAACTTTTGACGACATTGATATAAAAAGGGTCGTCCCAATAGTTGACAATTTCCATATTGCAAAGTATCAGGAAAAATATATTGAACAATATGAACCATTTAGATTTCAAGTTTTAATCGTTGATGACATTTTCGGTTTGAATATCAAGAACCAAGCGTTAATAGCTGAGTATAGCAAATTTAAAATAAGAGAATTTACATCTTTAGAACGTAATGCATTAATAAGAAAATGGATTGAAGTAAAAGAAGAGTCTCAAATACAAATTAACCCAAATCACTTACAGCAAAGTATTGATGATAAAACCGAAAAAATTGAAAATTCTCTTGGAATCATTTTTGGGAAAGGCATTATGCCTTCATATCCATTTTTCATTCTTTCAATACTTGCAGCACAGGACACACAAAAACCACTTGATTCTGAAATAACTTCACAGGGACATTGTTATCAAGCTTTGATATACTTGTACCTCAGAAGGGAAGGTGTTACAAATGAACAAATTGACATTTACACAAACTTTTTAACTGAATTGTCATTTTGGATTTTTGACAAAAAGAATGGAATAAACTTAGATAGAAATGACTTTGAAGAGTTTACAAAATATTATGAAAACAACTTTAATTTACCCTTACCACTAAGTGAATTGGTATCTAAACTCTCCAATGTAAATATATCCAAATTCGATTCTTTCAATCAGTATGGTTTCTGCTATTCCTATATATACTTCTTTTTTGTTGCCAAATACCTCTCTGAACATGAGACTGAACAAAAAGAAGCAATAAAAAACATTCTTTCAAATCTTCACAAAGATGAAAATGCGTACATAACAATATTTATTGCTCATCATACAAAATCGGACTACCTGCTTGATGAACTGCTGTTAAATGCAGAAATTCTATTTGAAAAATACAATCCTGCCACTTTAAAAACTGATGAACTATCATTTTTTGATAAACATGAAGATAAAATAGTCAAGGCAATTTTACCTTCTTATCAACATGACCCAGAAGCAGAAAGAAAAAAGTTGCTGATTGAAAAATCAGAAATTGAAGATAGAAGAAACGACATATCAAACAACACTCCATTGGATGATGACGAAATGTCTTCTGAACTTCTTCGTGATTTAAGATTAAGCATAAAGACAGTTGAAGTAATGGGATTAATTATTAAAAACCGCTCGGGATCCCTAAGCCTAGACAGACTTGAATACATTTTTGAACAAGGACTTAAAGTGCATTTAAGAATTTTAACTTCATTCATCGAAATAATAAAGGATGAAAGTACAGAACAAATAATTGTCAATCTTTTAAAAGAACGTATTAACCAAATCATTGAAGAAAAAGAAGATGAAAAAGACTTAAGTATTGAAAAACTTGAAAAGTTAGTTAAGGCAATATATTGGAATGTAAACTTTGGAGTATTACATGGATTTATCACTAAGGCAATTCATGCTTTAGGCTCTATTAACTTATTGAAAATAGCAAATAATGTAAGTGAAAAAGAAATGACCCCTGCTGCCTTTATAGTGAATCATGGTATAAAAATGTGGTACGATAAGAATGTTAAGCTGAATGAAATGACTAAAAGGATTTCTGAAAAGGATTTTTCAAAAACAGCAGAACGTCTTCTAAAAATAAAAGTTGTTGAACATTGCCGTATGCATAAAATTGACTTTAAAAAATTGAAAGAAATAGAAAATAAACTCCATATTCCTGCGACAAAAATGCTTGTAGAAAGAGCAAAAAATAAATAAAGCCAGCTGCCAATCGAGTAGACGGCTCCGCCCCTATCTAGGGACGGAGTGCGCCTCTCACACCACCAAGCGTACGGGTCTCGTACTTGGCGGTTCGTAGATCATCTTTTTAGTCGCTCTTTACACCAACTAAAACTATTCTGTACTTTATGAATAAGCTACGAATTTCCTAGGGATTCGATCACCCTATTATTGGTACATTCGCTCTTATTCTTATTTCCAAAAGAACTACGTTCAGTCCTTCAGTAACGGAAGTTTCTCGAAACTCGTCGAGGCTTGTGCTACCTACTATGAC
>JALSSE010000168.1 GCA_026984415.1 Hydrogenothermaceae bacterium
TAAAATTTTATAAATTTTAAATCTTGGATTTAGTGATGTTCTTGGGTCTTGAAATACAACAGATGTTTGTTTTCTGAACTGTTTTTCTTCTTTGCCTTTTAGATTTAAAACATTTTTATTTTTAAAGATTATTTTCCCTTCATCTGGCTGGATAAGTTTTAGGATTAATTTTCCGATTGTTGATTTTCCACTTCCTGACTCTCCAACAAGACCTAATATCTCTTTTTTCTTAATGTCAAAAGAAACATTATCAACTGCTTTAAAATACTCTTTCTTAAGGAATTTCTTTTTTGCTAAATATTTTTTTGATAGATTTTCTACTTTTAGTAAAGGAATACTCTGGGTTTCCATTTCTATTTTCTTTAGTTAACCTCGTGAAAGGATTTGAGTAAGTATATCATAGTTTTTTATTTTTAATTTTGAGAATCTGTTTCTTTATTTTTTTCCTGTTGCTCTAAATATTTTTTCATTCTTTCGTCTTCTTGCATGTGTTTCTTCATATACCTGAAAACGAAAATTAAAATAAGAATTGCAATTGTCCAGCCTATGAAATGGATTATTCCCTGCATTGCTGTGTACTGCTGGTTATCCTG
Organism: Hydrogenothermaceae bacterium; assembly: GCA_026984415.1. Next base: position 594 of record JALSSE010000168.1, read on the forward strand.
ACTTATACTTCCCTGATATGGCTCAAATACTTTAAATGATGTGTCTATTAATATATGTATAAAATTTATCAGGTTATTTAGTATTTCCACCTATACCACCTTAAAAGGATATTTTTTATTTGATAGCATAAAAGTTAAGAGCATTTTATGAAATTTCAAACGAAGGGTCATAAGACCCTTGTTTTATGTAGTTGAACCTTCTTCGTCTAAGTAAAGTTCTCTAAACACTTCATCTGTAATCTGTATATTTTCGCCTTTGAATCCCGGTAAAGCTTCTATTCTATACCATGCTGACCTGTACCATATATCTTCTGGAGCCTTGCTTACAGGAGCAACCCTCTGTGCTTTTGTTTCTTCGTGGTATTCCCAGTTCATATAAGCATTAAAATCCTGAATTATATCTGTAACAACCATTCCATAATCGTTTATTAATGCCTTCTGGAATTGCTGCCATCTATTTAATGAAGAATCTCTGAGTGTTAAACCAAAATACCCAGCTGAACCATCTGATTTAAGTGCTGCAATTCCCCTTGCAATAAATGCTTTAAAAGCTTTTACAGTTTCTGGTGGGTCTGTTATAAATACATCAAAAGCTCCAATCCATTCTTCAGGGAAAGGGTTTCTTAAATCGTATCTTATAGCTTCTGCGTTGTTTATTCCAAGTTCTTTGAAAATTTTGTTGTCAAATTCAATAGCCCTTTCGTCAATATCTAAAATTAATACTTTTCTTGCAAGTCCTGTTAAAGCAACAGCCAGACCTGTTAGGTCATCTTCTGCACCCATTACAAGAATGTCTCTGTCCCTTAAATCTTCCCTTGAGTCTAAAAATAAAACCCTTGAAATTGTTGTTTCTGGTGTTACAGAACCCTGGTCATATTCCTGAATTGCTTTTGGTCTGTCTTTAGCAAGTTCTACAAATGTTCTGTACCATTCTTTATTTGCATAAAATGGAATTCCTCTCCCTTCACAAGCCTGACATGTATAATCAACGTAAGGAGGAATACCTAACTCTCCAACAAGTTGAATTCCTTTTTCTGTTAAAAATATTTCATCATTTTCTATTTTAACCAAGCTTTCGGCTACTAATTCTCTAATTATTTCTGAAGCTGCTGGGACTGTCTGGTCTGCAAAATCAACAATTTTCCAGAAATCAGATGTTGTTTGAAGAGCAGCCAAAACCCTTTCTACATTTCTTCTATTTAATTTTATTCCTGTTTTTTGTGATGCAGTTTCTGCAATTTTTTCTAAAATCTGTTCCAATTTAATCCTCCTTAAATCATTTCTTCAACGAATTTTGGTAGTGAAAACAAACAGTTAGATAGTTTATCAGAAAAGTACTTTGTTTTCAATTTGCTTATATTTTCTTGTTCAATCTTTTTGTTTTTTACATCAATTGTTTCAGACGCAACTGTGAAACTCCACATTCCCGATGGGTAAGTTGGTATGAATGCAAGGTAAACTCCAACATTTCTAAAAACTTTTTTAATATTTGAAACGGCATTTTTAAAATGTTCTTCCTGAAGAATTGGAGATTCTGTTTGTGCTGCCAGTATTCCATTTTCTTTTAATGCTTTTTTAACTTTTTTATAGAAATTTTCCTGAAATAGTATTTCAGAAGCTCCTACAGGGTCAGAAGAATCTAAAATTATTACATCGTAGTAGTTTTCTTTTTCATCTAAAAATGAATTTCCGTCTTCAATGAATATTTTTACTTTTGGGTCTCTTAGTTTTTCAGATATTGAAGGGAAGTATTTTTCTGAAACGATTATTACTTCTTCATCAATTTCACATAAGTGAACCTGCTGAACTGAAGGGTGTTTTAAAATTTCTCTTACTGTTCCACCATCTCCACCACCAATAACAAGTATGTTTTTAGGCTCTGGGTGTAAAAGCATAGCTGGATGTGAAAGCATTTCGTGGTAAATAAATTCATCTTTTTCTGTTGTTTGAATTAATCCATCTAATATTAACATTTTGCCAAATTCGTAAGAGTCAAGAACGATTATTTCCTGATATTTTGATTTTATCCTTTTTACTTCCTTAGCCCTTATGTTTAAAGCAACATTTTCAGTCTGGTATTCTGTGAACCATATCAATCTTCTTTCCTCCAGATTTATGTATGGATAAATTATAACTTAATTGTTTTTTTAGTTTTAAAAAAGTTGATTTTGAAGTGATAGGTTTAGAAGTTTTAGAAAAGGAAGGCGTAAAGCCTTCCAATAAATAGAATATTAATAATGGAGTGGCATTGCGTAAACGCTACCGCTTGTAACCATTCCGTCTGTTTCAAAAATTACTGTATTTGACATATCTTTAACAGTTATGTGAACGTAATCTCTGTTTCTTCCAGGTTCTCCACCGTCGCTTTCTTCTATTTCAATGATAACTGGGGTAGAGTAGTTCATCATTCCTCTTAAAGTAGCAATTGTAGTATCAAAATCAACGTTAGGTTTCATTGGGTCAAATGCTGGGTC
>JALSSE010000169.1 GCA_026984415.1 Hydrogenothermaceae bacterium
CTGACATTGTAAATCTGAACTAAATTTTTTAATCTTTTACCAAGCTCTTTCTGATTTTTCACTAATTCTTTATCATTTTTGTAAGGTGAATTTTTAATATCTCTGATAAAAAATTTGTATGCATCTCCGTGTATTACAACAACAGCTTTTAAATCTTCTAATCTGTTTTTGTAGTATTCAGCCATACTTGTTAAACCACTTAAAAGATAAAACTTAAATTTTTTTATATCACCTGTTTTTAAATCAACAACAACTTTTTTTGCTTCTTCTCCGTAAGAGATACTGAACATAAAAACTAGTAAAATTACTGCCAATTTTTTCATGATAGCTCAACTCCGTAGTTTTCTTCTCTTTCATCTCCTATTTCTGTCAACACAACTTTTGCAAACTGATTTAAACTTTTATTACTTTTAAATTTAATATGTATATAATTTCCTGTTAATCCAACTTTGAAACCGTCTTTTTCTGAAATTATTAAAACATCTAACTCTTTATTCAGATATTTTTTTCTAAACCTGTAATTTTTTTCTGCTGAAATTGTCCTTAAAATGTTTGTTCTTCTTTTCTTTTCCTGTGGATGTACTTTATCCTTAAATTTTTGGGCAGATGTTCTTTCCCTTTCAGAATAAGTAAAAATATGCATATAAGCAAAAGGTAATTTTTTTACATTTTCAACAGTTCTGTTAAATGCATCCTCTGTTTCCGTTGGAAATCCAGTGATTATGTCTGTGCCTATTGCTGTTTCAGGTCTTCTTTTTACAATTTCATTTACAACTTTTTCGTATTCTTCAACTGTGTAATTCCTTTTCATATCAGATAAAACTTTATTATCTGCTGACTGGATAGACAGGTGAAAATGTGGTGCAATTTTTTGTTCTGATGTGATTATATCCATTAACTTTTCATCAATTTCATTTATACCCATTGAAGAAAGCCTTATTCTTTTTAAGTTTTCAATTTTTATCAGCTGTTCCAATAAATCAGATAAATATCCCTCTTTATGGTCAAACCCAAACTGTGAAAGTTGTGTCCCAGTAAGGACTATTTCCCTGTATCCTCTATCTGCAAGGATTTTAGCCTGATTTACAATATCTTTTATTTTTCCACTTCTTACTTTTCCCCTTGCAAAAGGAATAATACAGAAACTACAAAAACTGTTGCAACCTTCCTGAACTTTCAGAATTGGTCTTGAACCTTCAAAAAATGTGCTTATCTGAAACGTTTTAAAACCTTTTTCTCTAAAAATATTGTCTATAAAAACTTTTTCCTGTCTTCTTTCGTTTATGTAATTTTCAACAATTTCAAAAACTGCATCTTTGTGTGAATTTCCAATTACCAAATCTATCTCTTCTAACTTTGCCAGTTCCTCTGGGCTTACCTGTGCATAACACCCTGTAGCAACAACAACAGCATCTGGATTTCTCCTTTTTGCCTGTCTTATTGTTTTTCTTGATGTTCTATCTGCATCATTCGTAACTGTACAGGTATTTATTACGTATATATCAGCAATATCTTTAAAATCAGTCAGACTGTACCCTTCACTTTCAAACTTTTCTTCCAGTCCAGATGTTTCAAACTGGTTCATTCTGCAACCTAAAGTTGAAAAAGCAACTTTTAAACCTTTATCCATAGCAAAAATACAGCCTCTACAATTTATTTGATATTAAGATACTTCAACTTCTTTTCTTTTCAAATAAGCTATTAAATTCCTCTTCTGTTAAAGGAGGGTAGTTTTCAATTTTTAAATTTTGTTCTAAATGCTGAATTTTACTCATACCAATAAGTGCAGTTCCTACACCTGGAGTACTTCTAACAAATTGAATTGGTACAAGGTTATCTTCTTTTACTTTAAAAATCTGTTTTACCTGTGGAGCAACAGGTTTTAAAATTCTACCCTGAAATAGGGTGGCACTGATATAAGTATAAATACCTAACTTTTTAGAGGCTTCTAATGTAGACAAATTCTCCCCATCTACTTCCTGGTTTTTTAACGTGTAAGCCTCAAGCATTCCTAAATTGTAAGGAAGCTGTATAACTTTAAAATGGTTATTTTCTCCACCTACTTCTTTTGCAGTATTTACTAATTTTTGTAAATCAAGGTACTGTTTATTCTCAGGTGGTACTCTAAAACCATTCCATGTTGCAAGTCCATAGAATTTTAGCTTTCCTTCTTTTACTTTTCCTTCAAGAAGTCTGAAAACAGCCCTTATTTTGTTGTAAAATTCATCTTTTGATTTTACATTTAGCTGGTCTTCAGGGTTATGTAAAAAATAAACATCAATTTCATCTGTATTCAAGTTCTGTAAACTTTTTTCAAAAGACCAATCAATATACTTTGGAGTTAAAACATTTCCGTAAGGTGTCATATCTGAAAAGTCAACTATTCCTGTTTCTATAAGTTCTTTTTTAAACCATTCTTTTGGGTCAATATCATTGTCAGGTGGAGAAGGTATGTATCCTCCTTTTGTTGAAACAAATATTTTATTTCTACCAATTTTTTCTATAACTTTTCCTATAACCCTTTCACTTCTCATATTCCTGTAATTAATTGCAGTATCAACAACATTTACTCCATACCCAATTCCCTTTAATATTGTATTAAAGTAATTGTTGTCTGTTTCTTCATCAGGGTTGCCTAAATATGTTCCAATCCCTATTTCTGATAATTTATAACCATCTAAATCTTTATAAACCATTGACTTTTCCTCCTTTTAAGAAATTATACATTTTCATAAAAGCAATTTTCCTGATAAACAGCAGGTTTATAGGATATAATTTTTATTTAATTTAACAAAACAAACGGGGTGTATTATGAGAAAGGTAGTAGTATTTTTAATTTTATTTTTAGTTTTTACAAATAGCTTTTCCCAAGAAATAATTACCAAAAAAAGCAACTACTCCCCTTTTGAAACAACCCAGAGATTAAAAGATGCAATTCAGAAAAAAGGATTAAAAGTTTTTATGGAGATAGACCATCAGGCAGCGGCAAAAAAAGTAAATATGGATTTAAATTACGAAAAAGTAGTAATGTTTGGAAACCCAAAATTAGGAACTCTCCTTATGAAGAAAAATCCTTTAATTGGACTTGATTTACCTTTAAAAATTCTAATATGGCAAAATAAAAATAAAGAAACTTTTGTCTCGTATTTATCACCAGAAACTTTAAAAGATAGATATAAGATTACAGGTGTAAATTTAATCTTCAACAAAATGAAAAATGTTTTAGCTTACATCACAGATTATGCAACAAAGTAAGTTTAAAGGAGTCCTTTTGAAAAAGTTAACTGTTGGAATAACTCTGCTTTTTTTTAGTATAACTTCTGCATCTGAAATACAGGAAAAACCGTTTATAATAAAACACCTGTACCACCATCATTTTTTTAATTTAACAAACGCCTCTGTATACCAGCAGATAGGTAATTATGGAGCATTGTACAACGCAACCGATTTGTTTTTTACATACGGGATAACCCCTTCAGATGAGGTATTTTTTCACGGCTCTGTTGTTTTAGGAAATGGTATTGTTTATCATACTGAAAATTTAGGTTATTCAGTGTCCCCTACAGGACAAGACCCACAGGATTTTATTGAGAATATAAATGATACAGGAAGAAAACATATATTAGAGTTGTGGTACCACAAAACCTTAAATGGATTTGATTTTGCAGCTGGTTTAATAGATTCAACATCTTTTGTTGATGAAAATGATTATGCAAATGACCAGAATTTACAGTTTATAAATAGTGCATTCACAAACAACCCAATTGCTGTTTTACCTTCCTACAATTTAGGTGTATACCTTAAATATTCACAGGGCAGAAACGAATATAAATTAGTTATCATTGACAATGACCCTGATTCTGGAACTGTTGGTATTTTTCAAATAAACCACAGCGGTAAAAACTGGAACATAAGACCTTATATTTATAATGTATTTGGAGGGGAAAGCACAGATAACGGTTTTGGTATTTCTGCAGACTATTCATTAAAGAAAACTGGTTATTTTTTAAGAATTGGGATACCGTTCAAAAATCAAAATAGCTTTTTCAGTGGTGGATTTGAAAGGAAAACAATTTTTAATAAAAATGACAGATTAGGATTTGCTGTTGGATTGATAAATAAAGATAAAAATACTATTATTTCAGAAATTTACTACGGAAAAGAAATAACAAAACATCTTTCAATAACTGGAGATTTACAGTACATGAAAGAAAATCAGGACAATCTTATTTTAGGCGGAAGACTATTTTTAAGCTATTAATAGGCTGCACAATTTTATTTTTTAACTTAAAATATTCTTTTAATTCAAAATTTTAGAAATCAAGGAGGCAGTAATGAAAGAAAGAGTTGTTCTTGCTTATTCAGGTGGATTAGATACATCGGTTATAGTCAGGTGGCTTACAGATAAAGGATTTGAAGTAATAACCTATACTGCAGATGTTGGACAGGGGGAAGAATTAGATGAAATTGAAGAAAAAGCAAAAATGGCTGGAGCAGTAGAAGCAATAATTGATGATATAAAAGAAGAGTTTGCAAGGGAATACTGTTTACCACTTATGAGGTCAGGGGCTTTATACGAAAACAGATACACTTTACTGTCTGCATTATCAAGACCTTTAATATCAAAAAAGTTAGTTGAACTTGCCCATAAATACAGCGCCCACTATGTAGCACACGGCTCAACTGGAAAAGGAAACGACCAGGTTAGGTTTGAAACTTCAGTATGGGCATTAGACCCAGATATAGAAGTTTTAGCACCTGTAAGAGAATGGGAATTTAAATCAAGGGATGAAGAAATTGAATATGCAAAAAAACACGGAATACCTGTCAAAGCAACAAAAGAAAAACCCTACTCTTACGACAGAAATTTATGGGGGGTTGCTATTGAAGCAGGACCACTTGAAGACATATGGAAAGAACCTCCTGAAGATGCATTTGAGATAACTGTAAATCCAGAAAATGCACCAGATAAGCCTGAGTATATAGAGATAGAATTTAAAGAAGGAACACCAGTTTCAATAAATGGAAAAGAATACAAAGAGTTGTGGAAACTTATCTGGGATTTAAACGAAATTGCTGGAAAACACGGAGTTGGAAGAATTGATATGGTAGAAAACAGACTTGTAGGTATAAAAACAAGGGAAGTTTATGAATCACCGGCAGGTTTAATACTTATAAAAGCATATGATGAAATTGAAAGCCTCGTTTTAGATAGATTTACATACCACTATAAACTCCAGCATATATCACAGCCTTACGCAGATTTAACATACGAAGGATTGTGGTTTTCAAAGTTGAGGGAAGCTTTAGACTCTTTCAATAATGAAATAGCTAAATTAGTTAATGGTACTGTTAGATTTAAATTATACAAAGGTAGTGCAAATATTGTTGGAAGAAAATCTCCTAATGGATTGTACTTTGAAAATTTAGCCACTTACAGCCCAGAAGATGAGTTTGACCACAGGGCAGGTGGAATGTTTACAAAGGTATGGGGATTACCTTTAAAAGTTTTTGCAAAGGTGAATAAAAAATAAAAAAGGCGGGTTTAAACCCGCCTTACATTTATCAAACTTTGTACTGGTTTAGAATTTCATCCCAAACAGTTTCAGGATTTTCAGGTTTGTATTTTTCTTTTAATGCTGCAACTTTTTCTTCGAAAGTAGGAATATCTTCAGTCTTATAGAAAATACCTATTGGAACTTTAGCTTCAGGGTCATGGTCAGAGTCTAAAGCATGTGAAGCTAACTCATGGGCTTTAGCTAAATCAGAAGGGTCATGACCTAATTCTTTATTAATATCTACAAGTCTTCCTTTGTAAAACTTAAATGTATCAATTTTGTTGTAAGTAGGACAAGGAGAAAGGATGTTAATAAATGCAAAACCTTTATGCTCTATACCTGCTTCTATAATTTCAGTCATATGTTTTGGATTTCCTGCGTATGTTTGAGCTACAAAAGTAGCACCACAGGCTAAAGAGAATGTTAATACATTAAAAGGATTATCTAAATTTCCATAAGGTGTTAAAGAACCTTTATAACCAGTCCTTGAAGTTGGAGAAACCTGGTTTTTAGTTAAAGCGTACATTCTGTTATCCATAGATATTACAACCATATCAAAATTCTTTCTTGCTGCATGTGGATAGTGTTCCATACCAATAGAGAATAAATCACCATCACCGGCTGTTACAATTGTTGGTATTTCAGGCTTAGCTAACCTTGCACCAACAGCTGCTGGAATAGCTCTACCGTGACAAGAGTGTAATCCAAAAGCATTCATCCATAAAGGTAATCTTGAAGAACATCCAATTCCAGAAACAAGCGATAATGCAGTTGGGTCAAGCTTTTCTTCAGAAAAAGCCCTTGTCAATGCTGTAACAACACCAAAATCTCCACAACCTGGACACCATGTTGATTCCAGTTCTGACTTATACTCCTTAGGTGGTAAACTTTCTTGTAATCTTATATATTGTGTCATATTACTGACCTCCTATATTTCTTAAATTTTATTTTATGGGAGACTGCAAAAGCAGTCCCTGTTTTAAATCATAATGCTTATGCTTCAACTTGTTTTCCTAAAAGTTCTTCAACTTTTTGTTCAATTTCAGCAGGTATAAATGGTTCTCCTCTGTAAATATTGTACTGAACAATCTTATTTTGTGGAACGTCACTGAACATTTCTATAAACTTAGCTAAATGTCCAAGGTAGTTTGCTTCAGGAACAAGTAAGATATCAGACATTTCTGCAACTTTCTCAATAGCTTTTCTTGGTAATGGATAAACAAGTTTAGGATAAAGTGCAGCAACCTTTATTCCTTTCTTTCTTAATCTCTGAACTGCTTCTTTAGTAATAGAAGCTGTTAATCCCCATGTAACAATAGAGATGTCAGCTTTTTCCCCTTCTTTTAAATCACCTAAATCCCATTCAATCAAATGTGGATTTTCGTCTTCTACATTCTTAATTTTTCTAAATCTCTTATCCATCATTTCAGTTCTTTCTTTTGGAGTTGTTCTTGGATAAGAGTTTTCTCCGTGCTCAAGACCTGTTGCTGTATAAGGCTTTGGAGATTCTCCAGGAGCTAAGAATGGAGAAATTCCATTATCTGTAATCTGATATCTGAATATATTGTTTATTTCTTCAGGGCTAACATCTCCCTTTCTAACAATTGGTCTTTCTATAAGTTTTGACTGGATTTCTTTTATATTTGGAGTTGGAATTGCTTCAGCCCTTAAAGATAAAGAAGCATCTGTCAAGAATAAAACAGGTAATTGGTATTTCTCTGCCATGTTAAATGACTCAATAGTTAAGTAGAAGTTTTCTTCAACATTTGTAGGTGCAATAACTATTCTCTGGTCATCTCCATGACCTCCTAATGCTGCTGCAAATAAATCAGCCTGGTCGTGTTTTGTAGGCATTCCAGTTGAAGGTCCACCCCTTTGAACATCAACAACTACTACAGGAGTTTCAGTAACTGAAGCTAATCCAATAAGCTCTTGCATTAAAGAAATCCCTGGTCCAGATGTTGCAGTCATAGCTTTAACACCAGTGAAAGAAGCACCTATGATAGCAGCCATTGAAGATATTTCATCTTCAGACTGGTAAACATAACCACCAGTTTTTAAAATGATTGGTGCCAAATAGTTACCAACTGTTGTAGCTGGAGTAATAGGATATGCAGCAAAAACTTTTACTCCTGCTGCTGCTGCACCAAGGGCAATAGCTTCATTTCCTTCTATAATAATTACATCTTTTTTAGGTAAAGGACCTGGAACTTTATAAGGGTCAACTTTCTTAATATTTTCTTTAACATACTGCTGTGCAACTTCAATTGCTTTAAAGTTCAAATCAACAACATCCTGACCTTTTTTTGAAAATTTTTCTACAATCTCCTGTTTAAGAGATTCAATCGGCATTCCAAGTAATTCAAAAGTTGCTGCCATTGCTATAACGTTTTTTGTTATATAAGCACCAACTTCCTTTTTAGCCAACTGTGACATAGGAACAGCGTAAAGGATTACTCCTTTTGCTTCAAGCTCTTCTATTTCAGGTTCAAAATCTCCACCTTCAGGACCGTCCCAAATCATAACAGTTCCTTCTTTAAGTAGAGGCTTGTTTACTTCGTAAGCTTCTCCGTTGAAAGCAACTAATATCTGGAAGCCGTCTCCCTGTGATAATATTTTTTCGTCAGACATTCTAACCTGTGATAAGGCATAACCACCTTTAATTTCTGCTGGGAAACTTTTGAATGTTACAACTTCATACCCAAGTCTCGCTGCAGCTTTCATAGTGAAGTCACCAGAAGATATAACACCTTCTCCACCTTCACCGGCATACTTTACAGTTAAATCAAATGACGCCATCTTTTTTCCTCCTTATAAGGGTTTAGTTTATAAAATATAACATTGTTTGATTTTATAGTCAAACAGCGTTATATTTTTTAACGTAGATATATAACTTATTTATTTTTAAGAATTTCTTCAACAACTTCTCCAATTGTAGAAATATTCTGAACTGTTTTAACTCCTGCAGCTTCAAGTGCTTTGTACTTTTCTTCAGCTGTTCCTTTTCCACCTGCAATTATAGCTCCAGCGTGTCCCATTCTTTTACCTGGAGGTGCTGTAACACCAGCTATATATGCTACAACTGGTTTTGTTACGTTTTCTTTAATAAATTCAGCTGCTTCCTCTTCAGCAGTACCACCAATTTCACCAATCATAACAATTGCTTCTGTTTCAGGGTCGTTCTGGAACCACTCTAAAACATCTGAAAAAACTGTTCCGGGAACAGGGTCTCCACCAATACCAACAGCAGTAGATTGGCCTATTCCCCTTTGTGTTAACTGGAATGCTGCCTCGTAAGTTAGTGTTCCACTTCTTGAAACGAGACCTACATTTCCTTTTTTAAATATATGTCCAGGCATAATACCAATTTTTGCTTCTTCAGGTGTTATAACACCAGGACAGTTAGGACCTATTAAAACTGTATCTGGGTGGTATTTTTTTAAATGTTCTTTTACAGGTATCATATCATTTACAGGAATTCCTTCTGTAATACAGATTATAGTTTCTATTCCTGCTGCTGCAGCTTCAAGTATAGAATCAGCTGCAAATGGTGGTGGAACAAAAATTAATGAACAGTTTGCCCCTGTTTCTTCAACTGCTTTTTTTACAGTGTCAAAAACCGGAATCCCTTCAACTTCCTGTCCTTCTTTACCAGGTGTTACTCCTGCTACTACCTGTGTTCCGTATGCTTTACACTGTGTAGCGTGGAAACTACCTTCTCTTCCTGTTATACCTTGAACTACTACTTTAGTATCCTTATTTACCAATACACTCATTTTTAAATGCCTCCTTAAATTTCTATTTTAAAATTGAAAAGAAGTTAACCTGCAACTTCAACAGCTTTTTTAGCACCTTCCCACATTGTATCAGCAGTAATTAGATTTAATCCTGATTCTGCCAACATCTTTTTACCAAGTTCAACATTTGTTCCTTCCATTCTTACAACTATTGGAACGTGCGGTTTAACTTCTTCTGATGCCTTGATAATACCTTCTGCAAGCCTATCACATCTTAAAATTCCACCAAAAATATTTATAAAAATGGCTTTAACGTTTGGATCTGAAAGAATTATTTTAAATGCATTTGCTATTTGTTCTGCATTTGCAGAACCACCAACATCTAAGAAGTTTGCAGGTTCTCCACCAGCAAGTTTGATTGTGTCCATTGTAGCCATAGCAAGACCTGCACCATTAACCATACATGCAATATTTCCATCAAGTTTTATGTAATTTAGATTGTACTTTTTAGCTTCAACTTCTAATGGTGATTCCTGTGTAGGGTCTTCCATTTCCATTATGTCAGGATGTTTGAATAGTGCATTATCATCAAAATCAACCTTTGCATCTAAAATAACAATATTTCCTTCTTTAGTTAAAACCAACGGGTTAATTTCTACCATTGAGGCATCTTTATCCATATAAGCTTCATATAGTTTAATAAATAAAGAAGCTGCTTTATTAAGCAGTTTTTTTGGTAATCCAAGTTTTAAAGCTATTTCCCTTGCCTGAAATGGTCTTAAACCTAAAAATGGGTCTATTACTTCTGTAATAATTGCTTCAGGGTTAGTTGCTGCGACTTCTTCAATTTCCATTCCCCCTTCTGAAGATGCCATTATAATAGGTTTTGATTTACTTCTATCTAATGTGATTGCTACATAAAATTCTTTATCAATGTTTGTCCCTTCTTCAATGTAAAGTCTACTTACAGGTAAACCTTCTGGTCCAGTTTGAAAAGTTACCAATGTTTTTCCAAGTAATTCAGCAGCGTATTTTTGTACTTCTTCAATAGAATTTGCTAATTTAACTCCGCCGGCTTTTCCTCTTCCGCCTGCATGTATTTGTGCCTTTACAACAACTGGCCATGAACAGAGTTCCTGTGCTGCTTCAACCGCCTCTTCAACAGTGAAAGCTGGAAAACCCCTTGGAACAGGTAAACCATACTTTGCCAAAACCTCTTTTGCCTGATGCTCATGTACTTTCATATCAGCCTCCTAAGCTTTTTTATTTTATTCAAATAGTACCTTTGTTTTTGGAAATTTTATCTCCCTTTCTTCCTTTTTATTTTGAAGTTTGTAAAGAAGAATCAGACGCTCTAAAATGATTTTTTCGTTGCTGTATTCTAATAATTCTAAATTATTTTCATTTTTCCATCTATTTATAGTATCTGAGAAACTTTCTATATTTTCTCCAACAATGTTAAATACTTCTACTTTAGCCACTTTTTCCATTAATGAACCAACTGCTAAAAACCTGTGGCAGTCCATAGGGTCTTTTTCTGCACACATTACTGCTACTTTATTTTCTTTACTTATTTTAAAAAGTTTATTCATCCCTTCTCTAAACTTTTGTACATCAAGTAAATCTTCTAATTTTGATACTCCTTCTCTAACCCTTTTTTTAACAGTTAATCCGCCAATATAATCACCTAAAAAAGTGTGCTTTATATTTTCCTTTTTTAAAGTCTGGTTTAAATTTTCATAATCATAAACAGGAAATGTTTTTGAATAGGAAAAAGTACGAATATCAATTAAAAAATTAATATTGCTTTTTTTTAAAGTATCTATAAAAGATTCTATTTCAAAGAATGGAGAATAACCAATTGTAAATAGCAAGGAAATTTCTCCTTTATATCTCTATTTTCCTATATTTTTTCTGGTTTTCTTCAAAAACATCTCCACCGTATATATCATTTGCTACAATGACTGGAAAGTCTTCAAAGTACAGTTTTCTTATTGCTTCTGTACCAAGGTCTTCATAGGCTATTATTTCTGCAGATTTTATATGTTTTGAAAGTAATGCAGCGGTTCCACCAAAAGCTGCAAAGTAAACAGCTTTATATTTTTTAAGAGCTTCTTTAACAGGTTCAGTTCTATAACCTTTACCTATTGTTCCTTTCAATCCAAGTTCTAACAGTTTAGGTGTGTATTTGTCCATCCTGTAAGCAGTTGTTGGTCCAGCTGAACCAATAACCTGTCCTGGTTTTGGTGGAGTTGGTCCAACGTAGTATATAACCTGCCCTTTTACATCAAAAGGTAATTTACCTGTTTTTTCGTACTCTTCTAACATTCTTTTATGGGCTGCATCTCTGGCTGTATAAACATAACCAGTAATTAAAACCCTATCACCTGCCCTTAAATCTTCTATCACTTCCTCTGTTAAAGGGGTTGTAATTTTTTTTGGTTCACTCATTTTCTTTCCTCTTTTTTCAGTAATTTTATATCTCTATTTCTTTGTGCCTTGCAGCATGACACTGGATATTAACTGCAACAGGTAAAGATGCTATGTGTACTGGAGCAATTTCAACTTTAACGTCAACTGCCGTTGTTGAACCTCCAAAACCAAGAGGTCCAATTCCAAGCTTGTTTATATCTTCTAAAAGTTCTTCTTCAATAGCTGCTATTTTTGGGTCTGGATGTCTTTCTCCAATATGTCTAAATAAAGATTTTTTTGCCAGAACAGCCGAATAATCAAATGTTCCACCTATCCCAATACCAACAGTAAAAGGTGGGCAAGCATTAGGTCCTGCATTGGCAACTGTCTGTAATATAAACTTTTTAACACCTTCCCAACCATCTGATGGTTTTAACATAATCTGTCTGCTTGTGTTTTCAGAACCACCACCTTTTGCTGCAAATTTTATTTTAATTTTGTCTCCAGGGACAAAATCGTAATATATCAGTGCTGGTGTGTTATCTCCAGTATTTTTTCTTTCAAAAATAGGGTCATAAGCAAGTGAAGCCCTTAAATAACCTTCTTTGGTTGCCTCTCTTAATCCTTCATTAATTGCATCGGTAATATTTCCACCTGTTACGTGGACATCCTGTCCAATTTCAACAAAGAAAACAGGGTATCCTGTATCCTGACAATAAGCAACTTCTTCGTCAGCTGCAACTTTTGCATTTTCAAGGATTGTATTCAGTATCTCTTTTCCCATTTCTGATTCTTCTTTTGGAACTGCTTCTTTTATAGCATTAATAAAATCAGACGGGATAAAATATTCTGTATCCATTACAAGCGCTTTAACTACTTCTTTTATTTCATTGGCATGTATTTCTCTCATTTTAAACCTCTCAAATTAATCCAAGTTCTTTTATTCTTTCAATTCCTGATTTAACTGATTTTACAGAAGATTCCCACATTTTTTCTTCCTCTTCTGTAAATTCAAGCTTAACTACCTCTTCTACCCCGTGGGCTCCAAGTTTAACAGGGATTCCAATACAGATATCTTCAGCTTTATAAAATTTACTATCTTCACCATCTAAATAAATAGAACAAGGCATTATCTCTTTTTTATCTTCTAAAATAGCTTCTACCATTTCTACAACTGAAGCTCCAGGGGCATGGTAAGCAGATGTTCCCATAAGCTCAACAATTTCACCACCACCAAATTTTGTTCTGTTTACTAATTCTTCTAATTTTTCAGGTGAGAACAATTTTGTTAGAGGTATTCCTCCAACATTTGAAACAGATAGAAGAGGAACCATATCATCACCGTGGCTTCCTAAAACATAAGCATTTATATTTTTTACAGATACTTTAAGTTCCATTGATATAAATGCCTTAAATCTTGCAGTATCCAAAACACCAGCCATTCCCATTACTCTATTTTTTGGAAAACCTGTTATTTTAAGTGCTGTATAAGTTAGAACATCTACAGGGTTAGAAACTACAATAACTATAGAATCAGGAGCATAAGAGGATATTCTCTCTGAAATTGTTCTCATTATTCCAACATTTTTAGATAAAAGGTCATCTCTACTCATTCCTGGTCTTCTTGGAAATCCAGCAGTAACAACAACTATATCAGAACCTTCAAGGGCTTCATATCCTTCTCCATCTGGTGTAACTGTAAATCCTTCAACCTCAACATCACATCCTATAGCTGTAGCCATCTGTTTAATATCAAGTGCTTTTCCTTTAACAACTTCAAATGTTTTTTCTTCTGTAACCCTTGCCAAATCAAACATTTTAATATTTGCCAACTCTTTAATTGCAATAAGATTTGCTACATGCTCTCCAACATTTCCTGCTCCAATTACTGATACTACAGGTCTTTTGTATTCTGCCATTTATAGACTCCTCCGTACTGTTTTGTCTTTATTAGAATATAATTTATAAAAGAGTTTGTCAAACAACGGCTTATGACGAAACTGTTTAATATCAACTATTTTTACATATATTGTTAAATAATCAAACAATGTTATAATTTTTAAAAGCAGCAGGAGATTTTGATGGAAAAGAAAGATAGAAAAACATCAGTTGAGAAGGCTTTAGATTTAATAGAAACATTAAAAGAAAAAGACGATTTAGGTGTAACTGAATTAAGTCAGATTTTAGGCTTAAACAAAAATTACGTTTTCAGGCTTTTAGCTACTTTAGAAGTTATAGGATTAATTGAACAGGATGAAGAAACAGGACATTACAAATTAGGAATAAAAACATTACAGCTTGAGTACGCATTTATAAAAAATTTAGAATTTCTAAAAAAAGCAAAACCTTTTATAAAAAGATTAAGAAATGAAACAA
>JALSSE010000170.1 GCA_026984415.1 Hydrogenothermaceae bacterium
ACTGTAATTGAGTTAACATAGCTGTAAGTAGTTGGGTCGCTTGGGTCAAATGTATCTGTAATTAAAGGAGAACTTGCATCAATATTTGTTGGTTCATTTAAAGATATTTTTGTTGTAACATGTGGAGACATATCGTTAGGAATGTTTATAGAACCAATGGCTCCTGCAATATTTCCCGATTCGTCTAAAGTCCACCCCTGTAACTTCATTCCATTTAAATTTATTAAATCTCCATTTGAATCAACTCTAAACTGTCCAGCCCTTGTGTAATAAGTGATATTTTGATTATCTTTAACCATAAAGAAACCTTCTCCATCTAAAGCAAGGTCTGTTGGAGAGTTTGTATTCATTAAAGCTCCCTGTGAAAAATCTTTTGTGGTGCTTCCTACAAATGCACCGCCACCAATCTCTTTGTTTTTTGGAGTGTTGTTTGCAAATGTTGTGATACTGCTTGCAATTAAATCTTCAAAGTTTACCCTTTCTGATTTGAAACCAATTGTATTAACATTAGCAATATTATCAGAAATTGTTGATAACCAGTTCTTGTTGGCATTTAAACCACTATTTCCTGTGTAAAATGATTGAATCATAGTTTTAACCTCCTATCTGTACAATTTTGTCTATATCTAATTCGGTATTACCGAAAAGTATCTTTATTTTTCCATCTTCTTTTACTACTCCATCTGCAAGACCTTCAGATAAAATAGTTGTTTCTACTTTTTCTTCTCCTTTTGTTGCCTCAACATAAACTTTGTAATAACCATCTTCCAAAGAGCTATTATCTATTTCAAACGGATAGTCCTGATTTCCCTTTAGATTGTTAAAGGATTTTGTTTCTACAATCTGTCCGTTTTTGTCTGTGATTGTTACTTTTACAAAATCTGCATCCTGTTTAAGTTTAAACTCTACTGTTCCTTTTCCATTTTGAATAAACGTTTCTGAACCTTCGTACTTTATTTTCTTCCCGATAAGATTTGAAGCTAAAAGTAGAGAGTTTGAACTGTTTGCTACATTTAAATTTTTTAATGAAGATTCAAATGTGTTAAACACTTCCATTTCCCTCAACTTTACGTTGTTGTTTATAAAATCGCTTATATCTTTAGCATCTAAAGGATCTTGCCACTGGATATCTGCAAGCAGAACTTTTAAAAATTCATCTTTTTTCATTTTACTGTTGTCAAAACCATCCTGAACTATTTCAGGTTTATGGTTTAGGGTCTGGGAAATGTTATTTAATTCCATACTTTTCACCTTCCTGTTTTATAAATTCCATTAAGTTGTTAAGCTGGTTAAAACTTTCTGATAAAGTAACTTTTTCTTCTATTTTTTGTTTTAGAAAATTTTCTAAATGGCTGTGGACTGAAATGGCTAAATCTATTTTTGGTGAAGTCCCCTTTTTATAAAGACCTAAATTAACCATATCTTCAGCCTCTCTGTATGTAGCTTCTATATCCATATATCTGGAATAGTTTGATAATATTTCGTCATTAACTAACTGTGGCATTAATCTGCTTACACTTTTTAAGACATCTATTGATGGGTATATTCTTTTATTTGCTAAATCCCTTGATAAAACAACATGACCATCTAAAAATCCCAATGCAGCATCACCAACAGGGTCCATTGATATGTCATCTCCTTCAACAAGAACAGTATAAATTCCAGTTATACTTCCTTTTCCTTCAAAGTTTCCTGCCTGTTCAATCACTTTTGGAAGAAGTGAAAAAACTGAAGGTGTGTAGCCTTTTGTAGTAGGTGGTTCTCCAACAGCAAGTCCTATTTCCCTTTGAGCCATTGCTAATCTTGTTAAAGAATCTAATAAAAAGAGAACATTTTTTCCTAAATTTGAAAAATACCTCGCAATAGCAGTGGCTGCAAAAACTGCTCTGATTTTTGCCAGTGGGGTTTGCTCCGAAGTTGCAACAACAACAACTGATTTTTTTAACCCTTCTTCTCCAAGATTGTCTTCTATAAATTCCCTGACTTCCCTTCCCCTTTCACCAACCAGAGCTATAACATTTACATCGGCATCTGTATACCTTGCAATCATTCCAAGTAATGTACTTTTTCCGACACCAGCCCCAGCAAAAATTCCAATTCTCTGTCCTTTTCCAACAGTTAGAAGGGCATTTATACTCCTTATACCTAAATCAAGAGGTTCTGTAATCCTGCTTCTCATCAATGGGTTAATAAAGTCATTTTTTAGATAAAAGAAATTTGTGTAATCTATTCTTTCCTTGTTTAGAGGATTTCCAAATGGGTCAATTACTGTTCCTAAAAGTTTTTCACTTACACCTATGCTAACCTGTGTCATACAGGCTTCTATTAAACTATTAGCTTTTATTCCTTTTGTATCATCAAAAGCCATCAGTAATGTTTTTTCATTTTTAAATCCTACAACTTCTGCTTCCAATCCATTTTCTAAAAGACAGGAATCTCCAATAGATACTTTTGGAAGGACAGCTTCTATGATAGGACCTGTTACACCTACAACCTTTCCCTTTATTTTGTATTTAGGTAAATTTCTTAATCTCTCTTTTAATTTCATCTTTCAGTATCTCAATTTTATCTTTTATTTTGTTTTCAACCTGAAGTTCTGGAAAAACAATAACAAAATCACCTTTTTCTAAATTTTTATCTGTTTTTATTTCGGCATTTGGAAATACGGATTTTACATATTCTTTTAACTCTGGAGATACTGTTATTTCAGCTTCAATTTGCTCTTTAAACTCTGTCAGTATGTCCTGTATTATTTTTGATATTAAATTTTCATTTCTTGACTCTATGTAAAGAAATTCTAAAATTTCAGATAGACTGTCTAATAAAATCTGGTTTATGTGGTCTAAATACTGGGTATATTTTTTTTCAATTTCATCTCTAAATTTTTTTAGCTTTGAATTTAACTCTTTTAGCTCATTTTCTTTTTTTTGTAATTCTATCTCTTTTTCTTTAACAAATTTTTCAAACTCTTTTTTAAGTTTTTTTTCTATCTCCTCTTTTCCTTCTGTAATTCCTTTTTTATATCCTTCCTGAAAAGCTTTTTCTCTTTCTTCTTCTAATCT
>JALSSE010000171.1 GCA_026984415.1 Hydrogenothermaceae bacterium
TAAACAAACTTTACAAAGCAATCGACGCTTATGAAGAAGGAAAAGCTTCTGCTGAAGTAATTGATGTTTTGTTAGAAGAATTTATAAAAGACGTGCAGGAACATTTTTCATTTGAACAACAGCTAATGGAAAAGTATAACTTTTTTGCCTATCCAATCCATAGGGCAGAACACGATAGGGTTTTACACGAGCTAAAATCTATACAAAAAATATGGAAAGATGAAAGGGAAATTGATGTTTTAAAAAACTATTTAGAAAAAAATTTTGTACCTTGGATAATTAACCACGTTCAGACAATGGATACTGTAACAGCCCAGTATCTATCACACTTTGTTTAAAAGTATTGAAATTTATGAGGTCAGAACTGCTAATTTATTTAAAAATTTATCCGAATAACAGTTATTGAAAACAGTTTATAATAAAGTATATTAGAAAATATATACAATTAATTTTGGGAGATAATCAATGAATTTTTATATAAAACTTATTTTTTTAGGAATTTTTGTGTGTTCAGGAATTCTTCTTGCATTTCCCTCACACCAGCCTGACGTTATACCTAACCCTTTAAACCAGCAACCACAGGTAATTGAAGGATGTATTGGAGATTGTTCATCGTGTCATTCAATTACAAAAGAAGAAGCAAAAGATATACTCTGTAAAAAGTTAGATGTAAAAGCAATTGTTAACATTATTACAAAAAGGGGATATTTTGAAATAAAATACAAAGACAGTAAAGAAAATATTAAAGAGATAAATCTATTTTTCAGTAAAGACAAAGCATGTGAGAAAATAATTCTCCTTGACGAATAAGTTATCCTAACTTTATTTCTGTAACTATTCCAAATGGAACCCCTAAACCTGTAATAAAACAATTCCCCGGTTTTAAAAATGGAAGTAATTCAAAAACATCTTCTTTTGATTTTTCAAAAAAGACAGAAACAGCATCTAAATCATTTTTATTTATAAGTTTAAATACTACCTGAGTATTCAATTGTGAAAGGACATATTTACTTATATTTGCAGGTCTCTGGGTAACTGCAGTAAGCCCTAAATTAAACTTTCTTCCTTCTGTAGCTATTTTCCTTGACATTACAAATGAAATATTTTCTGTTGATGCAGAAATTTCTCCTAACCCTTTTTCTGGTGCAAAATTTTGGGCTTCTTCAAGTACAATTAAAGATTTATTTTTACCTTCTTCTATTTTATTTTTTCTAAAAATTTCTTTCATTATTAACCCTGCGATATTTATCCTTGTATCAGGGTCGTCAATATCTTTAAAATCAAAAATAACAAACTGTTCTTTTGAAGTTAAGGCTTCTTTTATACTTCTTATTATTTCTGGCTGGAATAATAAACTTTCTTCTCCAAAATCCCTCTTTGCTATATCTAAAAAGCTGATAAGTTCACCTTTTAAAGTTGATTCCGAACTTAAAAAATCCAGAGATTCTAAAATTAAATCCTCTAAAGTTTTTTCTTTCAGTATGTTAATTTCAATATCTGGTTTTAGATTTTCTCTGAAAAATGCCATTAATCTTTTTTCTTCAGTTGTTTTTTCCTGTATTAAAACTCCTTCAGATTTAAATATTTTTTTCAAATCATCTACAGATAAAGGCAAAAGGCTGTTTTTAAATTTTATATGTTTTTTCTTTTTAACAGAAATATTTAATAAGTCAAAATATTCTCCAAAAATATCTATGATATATACAGAAAGATTTTCATCTTTTATATTTTCTAAAACCCTTCTTACAAATGTTGTTTTGCCTGAACCTGTTACACCCAGGACAGCCATATGCATAGGAACTATTTTATCCAAATCAATGTAAGCGGGAATTTCTGTATTAAATAATTTTCCGAATTTAACAGGACTTCCCATTGGATATCCTGAATGGTTAATCTTTAAAATATCAAGCAGTTCTTCTTCCAATTTTATAAATTTTACTATTGTCCCAGCCTCAACTGGTTTTAAAGGTGTTTTTAATATACTTTCTTTTTCCTTAATTTTTTCCGGGTTAAATTCTGTTAGTATCTCAATCTGTGCTATGGAAATATTTGATTTATTTTCATTTAAATATGATAAAAGTGCTGCTTTTTGCCATTCTTCATTTTCAGGATTTAAAAGTATGTTTTTCAGTTCTTCTGTAGAGCTGAAAATATTTCTAAAAATAAAATTATCATCTGAAGAAAAAGCAGAAACATTTAATTTTTTTATTGATGAAATCCTACCTAAAAGGAAACTTTTTTTGTCAGTGTCTATTTTCAAGTAAGTTTGTTCTGGTAAATCTTCAAATATAACTGCCTCTAAATTCCTTGAATTAATTGAATTAAGAACAAAACCAACTGAATTGAATATATCAACAGATTCAGAGATAATTTCTGTAAAGTAGTTTTTTAACTTTAAAATTTCTTTTTTGTCTGATATTAAAACTCCACCTTCTAAATTCCCCTCATCTGTAAACAGCCCAGCATTTGTTATATTTGAAGAAGAAACCAAAGCTTTTTCACTGTCAATTATGACAAATTTTGCATGTAATCTTTTATTTCCAAAAAACTGTCCATTTTTTTTCTGAAAAATTTCAAAAACTTTCCTGTCTGTAATCATCAAATCATCAGTTTCAGATGTTCTGATAACAGCTTTTATTTTTATTTTTTCAGGAATTTCTGAAAGTATATCCTCTAAAACATTTCCTTTAATCCACGGAGAAACTATTATAAGTTCTTCTTTACACTGGGGAATTAACTGTTTTAATGTTTTATAAATTTCATCTTTAGTTAAAACTTCCATTTTACCCTGTTAAATTATTTTCTCCTATCTCATCTTTTATAAAGTTATGCAAAATATTTACATGTTCTATAAAATCTACAGGAAGTTTTTCATAAATTATCTGTGAAGCACACCCACTTTCGTACGGAATAAAAGACAACTCAAAAAATGTATCCCTTTCAGGGAGTTTTATTGTTGTTTTTTCTTCTAAAAGTTCAATAAGCTGGTCTATATACTCTAAATCTGTTTCTACCCCATAAAATGAAAGTAAGGATTTTAAAAATTTCTGTACAG
>JALSSE010000172.1 GCA_026984415.1 Hydrogenothermaceae bacterium
TCTCAAAAAATTTGGCCTGTGGCAGCACAGGAATAAAAAACCTTACCAGCTTTCTGGCGGTCAGAAGCAAAGGCTTGCAATTGCAAGGGTTTTTATTCAGGAACCTGAAATTCTTCTTTTAGATGAGCCTTTTTCAAATCTTGATATGATAAGAAAAAAACAGCTTAGAAAAGAGATACTTCAGATAAAACAGGAAAAAAACTTAACAGTTATCTATGTAACTCATGACCCTATTGATGTAAAAATCCTTTCTGACAGGGCAGCTGTCCTTCACAATGGAAAAGTAATCCAGATAGGAAGTTATGAAGAACTTCTATCAAATCCAAAGGAAACTGTGGTAAAGGAGCTTTTGGAGATATAAAAAAACGGGGAAAAGTCCCCGTTTAATTAGTCTTCAAGTGTAGATATATCTCCTACATCCATACCTAACTCTTGGGCTTTTAGAACCCTTCTCATAATCTTTCCACTTCTTGTTTTTGGTAATTTTTCAACAAATTCAATTTCATCAGGAACAGCCAAAGCTCCAAGCTCGTGTCTAACATGCATTTTTATATCTTTAACAAGATTTTCTGAAGGTTCATGTCCCTGTTTTAAAATTACAAATGCTTTTATAGATTCACCTTTTACTTCGTGTGGTTTTCCGATAACTGCAGCTTCTGCAACTGCTGGGTGTGAAACCAGTGCACTTTCAACTTCTGCTGTACCTATTCTGTGTCCAGATACATTTATAACATCATCAGCTCTTCCAAGTATCATTATGTATCCATCTTCATCTTTTGTAGCAAGGTCTCCAGCAGTATATACATTCGGAATTTCATTCCAGTATTTTTCGAACCTTTCAGGTTCTCCCCAGCAAGTTCTAAGTGCTGAAGGCCATGGTTTTTTTATAACTAAAAATCCAACAGTGTTTGGTTCTACAGGTTCACCTTGTTTGTTTACAACTTCTGCTTCTATTCCCCAGAAAGGTTTTCCAGCTTTTCCCGGTTTTTGTGGGTATGCTGGAACCGTTGTTATCATATGTCCTCCAGTTTCTGTCTGCCACCATGTATCTACAATTGAGCATTGTTCTCTACCTATATTTTTGTAGTACCATATCCATGCTTCTGGGTTTATTGGTTCCCCAACAGAGCCGAGAACTCTAAGGGATGATAAATCGTATTTTGCAGGCCATTCTTCACCATATTTCATAAATAATCTTACTGCTGTTGGTGCAGTATAGAAAATGTTTACTCTGTATTTTTCAACTATTGACCACCATCTTCCCGGGTCAGGGTAATCAGGAGCTCCTTCAGCTATTACTGAAGTTGTTCCAACTGATAGTGGACCATAAAGCATATAACTGTGTCCAGTTATCCATCCAGGGTCAGCAGTACACCAGTAGATATCATCTTCATGTATGTCAAAAACATATTTGGTTGTTACATGTGTATAAAGGTTATATCCTCCAATTGTATGTAAAACCCCTTTTGGTTTTCCTGTTGAACCTGAAGTGTATAAAATAAAAAGTGGGTCTTCTGCATCCATTATTTCTGGTTCACATTCTGGGGATTGGTTTTTCATTAATTCATTGAAATCAATTTCTTTTTCTTCCAAAACAAATTCATCGCCTTCTCTCTGGAAAACAACTATATTTTCTACAAACTCAAGTCCATCAACAGCCTCATCTACTACTGCTTTTAAGTTTAGTTTTTTTCCTCTTCTTTTAGTCCATGTTGAAGTGATTACTACTTTTGCTTTTGCATCTTCTATTCTCATTCTAAGGGCATTTGCACTGAATCCTGCATAGACTACAGAGTGAACAGCTCCAATTCTTGCACAGGCAAGCATAGCAACCATTTGTTCTATAACAAGAGGCATGTAAATAACAACCCTATCTCCTTTTTTTACGCCAATAGATTTTAAACCATTTGCAAATTTGTTAACCATTTCAAGTAATTCACCGTAAGAAACTTTGATTTCCTGATTGTCCTCATTTGTATAGATGTAAGCTATTTTATTTCTTCTTCCATTTTGTACGTGTCTGTCTAAACAGTTATAGGTAATGTTTAATTTCCCACCGACGAACCATTTGTAGTTAGGATAGTTCCATTCAAAAACTTTTTCCCATTTTTCAAACCAGTAAAGTTCCTGTTCTGCAAGTTTTCCCCAGAATTCTTCTGTGTTTTCAATTGATTCTTTGTACATTTTGTCAAATTCTTCAGCAGAAATAAGGGCTTTTTCAACTACCCTTTCAGGTGGATTAAATACCTGATTTACCTTTAATAATATTTCATCATGTTTCTCAGACATAGCCACTACCTCCTAAATTTATACTTAATCTCAATTTCTTCCATTATTGTAAGCTTGAATATAATTCTACAAAAATAATTTTTATCATATTTAAAGTTAAGATTTTAATTGGAAATTAGGAAGATTTGTTAATGTGTTTTAATAAGCCATTCTAATTTTAGGTTCTTTAGATAGTCTTCAAATTTTAATGGATTGTGTAATTTCTTTAGCTCTTCAGCTACAAAGACAAGTGTATTTACATCTGTTTTTATGTAGTCTTTTAAGCTAACAAGACCCTGTAACATACCTATATTATCTGCTCTTTCAAGGAGCTTTTGCCTTACCATGTCTGCCTTTATTAATTTTTCTGGCATATTATTCTTTAAATGGGTATTTGGTGAAACAAGGACGTAATAATCGTATGTTTTGGGTAAAAATTTAGATAAATTCAATTTTTCTAAAATTCTTTTTAGATTAAAAACCTGTCTTTCTGCTTGTTTTATTGGATTTGGAATTCCTTTATATCCATTTTTAGTTTTTATACTGAATGTGTTATTTTTCTTGTTAAAATATAATGTTGAGGAAAAGAATTTGCTCTCAAAAATACATATAAAAGCTTTGTGTAAAAAAAGATGGTCTATCTGAACAACATCTTCATCAATTTTTAATCTCAAATCATTTAAAATCACTATTTTTTCTGAATCTTTCCAATATGTACTCATATAATAAGCGGCATTTTTTTCATTTTCCCACCCCTTTTTAATTTTGTA
>JALSSE010000173.1 GCA_026984415.1 Hydrogenothermaceae bacterium
TTTAAATTCTTTTCCTTTAAATGTATGTGTAGCTAAAACAAAATTAAGTTCAAGTTTAAATTCATCAAATAAAAATTTGTTTATTTTATTTTCAATTTCTGAAAGCTTTGTTCTATTTTCTTCAGTGTTTGCTACAAGCAGTTGAAACTTACCACTACTTATATAGATAGCATTTGTTAATGGATATTCAAGTTTATCAAGAATGTATCTTGCAAATATTTCTGTTAACATTGCTAAAAAGAAAGAACGACCTCTTAATGCTTTAGCTATGGAAAACTCTGCCTCTGAAGATTCGCTTGTTTTGTATATGTTAAATAAAAATTTTTGAATTCCTCCAACGTCTCCTTCTATTAATAAAAAGGCTTCCTCATTATCAAAATCTGAAGTAGTATTTTTTTTAGGTAATATATTCTTTTCTAAAGAGTAATCATATAAAGAGGTAGCAATAGCTGATAAAACCCTTGAATGGTCAAAGAGTAAAATATCAGGATAGTGATTATTTTTATCTTCTCTTGACCATATAGAAGCTGGAACTGACCAAGTGTATTTATACAGTAAATAGTAGCAAAAATTAAAAAACTGCTCTAAAGAGTTTTGAAAACTTAATGATAAATTTTTAAATTCATCTTCAAATTTATTAAATAATGCTAAATATTTATCTTTGAGAGAACTATTTATGTCCTTACTACTAACAACTCCAAATAATTTTTCTACTTGTTGATTTTTATCAAAATATGTAACTATATCTTTTTCTGTATTAGTTTCTTTTTGTATTGTTCCTGTTAAAATTTCAGGGAAAATTATGTTTTTTTCTAAATTTAATACTGATGGTAAATATAATCCAAAATTTTTTTCTCCTCCCTCTTCATACTTTGCAAAAGAAATTCTTTCAAACACAGAATGAAGAATATTTAGTCTATCCTTAAGTATATTTTCTCTTTCATGGGCAGATGAATACCAATCAGCAATTTGCATTAATCTACTTTCTAATTCTTTGGTAGGATTGTGATGTTTAGCTCCCCAAAAAATAAGTTTATAAGTTAGATTACTATCTACAGCATCAAATATATTTTTATATTTTTCAATCCATTTTGCAGATAAAGCTGCATGTGCATATTTAAATTCTTCTTTTTCTTCTTGAGATACAGTTTCTCCTATTGCCCTCTGATAAAACTTACCAATATCATGAAAAAGACCAGCTAAAGCTATTATATATTTTTCTTTTTTCATCTGTATCCCCCATAGATGATTTTTAAATTAAATCTCAAAAAAAATCCCATGTCAAATTTATATCTAACATATTTAGTTATAAAAATGTTTATCTAAAACTTCTATCCAGTTTAGAACAAGTTTTTTGTCTTCAGTTTCTTTCCAGTAAATTAAAACCTCATCATTTTCCTTTAACTCGAGTACTTTAAAAAGAATTTTTCTGGGAACTTTTAGAGCTAACTTCACACCATTTATCAGTACAAGAATTTCAAGATTAACTGACAATGAATAAGGGTCTTTTTGAGAATTTTCTAATTTTAAGAAAACTCCAAAATCAATATTTTGTTTTGTAAAAGTTTTCATTAAACCCTCCTAAAAATTTATTTAATTTAATAAACGAACAAAAATCAATTTTCTGACATAAAAGCTTTAAATTCATTTGTGTTAATATTTGAATAAATACCGTAATTTCCCATATTCTTACTAAATAGCAGGCCAATTGAATAAAAAACGAAAATAAAATTTAAAATTTTTGGTTATATCACACTACAAATATATCAATATTTTTGTTATAATTTTTGTTTATCTATTGAAGAATGTTAATGTAACTAAAGGAGGTTATCAAATATGGCTGTTCCAAAGAGGAAAAAATCTAAAGCTAAAACTTCAATGAGAAAAGCTCAATGGATGAAAAAACTAAACGTACCTGGCTTATCTCTATGTCCAGAGTGTGGTCAACCTAAACCACCTCACAAAGTATGTCCCCACTGCGGATATTACAAAGACAAAGAGGTTGTAGAGGTTATTTAATTGTATATAGCTTTAGATGCAATGGGAGGAGATAATGCTCCTCTCTCTAATGTAAAAGGGGCTATCTTATTTGCTAAAGAATGTAAACAAAACATAGGTATTTATTTAGTTGGAGACAAATCAAAACTTGAAAAGCTTCTAAAGAAATATGGTGGTGAAGATTTACCTATTGAAATAGTCAATGCTGAAGAAGTTGTAGAAATGGACGAACCACCATCAAATGTTATTAGAAAAAAGAAAAAATCCTCAATGTACATTGCAGCAAAACTTGTTAGAGAAGGAAAAGCTCAAGCATTCGTAACAGCAGGAAATACTGGAGCAGCTATGGCTGCATCAAAATTTATAGTTGGTGCTGCCCCTGGAATAGAAAGACCAGGGATTGCTGTAGCTTTTCCAACAAAAAAAGAAAAACCAACTGTTTTAATAGACGTTGGTGCTAATGTTGATTGTAGGCCGAGACATCTTGTTTATTTTGCAGTAATGGGACATACCTATATTAAAGAAATATTGAAAACAAATGATAATCCAAAAGTTGGAATTCTAAGCATTGGTGAAGAAGAAGGAAAAGGGAACGAACTTGTAAAAGAGACTTATCCTTTACTGAAAATGACAAAACTTAACTTTGTTGGAAATGCAGAAGGAAGGGACATTTTTACAGGTGATTTTGATGTAATTGTGTGTGATGGATTTGTTGGAAACATTGTATTAAAAACCAGTGAAAGTTTAGGAACAGTAATAGTTGAAATGATAAAAAAAGAAGTAAAGAAAAGTATAATTTCCACAATTGGGGCACTCCTTATGCTTCCAGCCTTAAAACGTTTTAAAAAGAAAGCAGACTATAAAGAATACGGAGGAGCTCCTTTACTTGGAACAAAAGGTGCATGTATAATAACCCATGGAAGTGCCGACGCTAAAACTATAAAGAATGCCCTCAAAGTTTCACTTGAGTTTGTCGAAACAAATTTTAATGATAAATTAAAAAATAACTTAGAAACTTTACTTCCTGAAGAACTTAAAAAAATTAGAGAGGAAGAATATGGCTTGTGAAATAACTGGAATGGGAATGTACGTTCCTCCAAGAATTCTTACAAATCACGACTTAGAAAAATTCCTTGATACTTCTGACGAATGGATTACAACAAGAACAGGAATAAAAGAAAGAAGAATAGCAGATGAATGGGTTAAGGCAAGTGATTTAGGGACTTATGCAGCAAAAGAAGCAATAGAAATGGCAGGTATTGACCCAAAAGAGATTGGAGCTGTTATATGTGCTACATCTACTCCAGATATGGCATTTCCTTCAACTGCATGTTTTATTGCAGATAGGGTTGGATGTTCTTCAAAACCAATGGCATTTGATATTTCTGCCGCATGTAGTGGTTTTATTTATGCTTTAACTATTGCAAGGTCATTCATTATTGCTGGACAGGCAGACCATATACTTGTAGTTGCAACAGAAGTATTTTCTAAAATAGTAGATTGGAGCGATAGAACCACTGCAGTGCTGTTTGGAGATGGTGCTGGGGCTATTGTTATTTCAAGGACAAATAGTGATAGGGGAATTTTATCTGCTGTAATGAATTCAGATGGAAGCCACTGGAAACTTTTACACAGTCCAACATGTGAGAAACTAAGAATGAGTGGTAGAGAAACATTTAAACTTGCTATTAGAAATATGGAAAAAGCATGTATCCAATCTTTAGAAGAATCAGGGCTAACTATAGATGATATAAAATTAGTTATTCCACATCAGGCAAATATAAGAATAATAAATGCTTTAGCTGAAAAATTAGGAATTCCAGAAGAAAAAGTTTTTGCAAACATCCATAGATATGGAAACACAAGTGCTGCTACAATTCCAATAGCTATGTATGAGGCTTATAAAGAAGGTAGGTTTCAGCAAGGAGATAATATTCTCCTCACTGCTTTTGGAGGTGGCTTAACCTGGGGTGCAGCAACAATAAGAGTTTAATGCTCTATTGTTTTTTTGAAATCCTCAGGTTTAATTGATTCTAACCATTCTGATAAATCTTCTTCCTGTGGTCTTTCTTCTTCTTCTATTCCAGCGGCAGATAAAACATCTTCTGAAACATAAATTGGTGCATTAAATCTTAAAGCAATATTAATTGCATCGCTTGGTCTTGAATCAATTCTAATTTCTTCACCATTTTTTTCTATTGTTATTTCTGCGTAATAGGTGTTATTTTTTAGACTGTGGATGATTATATTTTTTACTGATGATGACAAAGAACCAATTATCGAAGTAATTAAATCGTGGGTTAATGGTCTGGGTCTTTCCACTTCTTCAAGTTGCATTGCAATTGCATTTGCTTCAAAAATCCCTATCCATATAGGAAGAATATCTTCTGTTTCCTTTCCTTTAAGAACTACAATAGGCATGTTTGTTACAGGATCTAACGTAACTCCCTGTACGTACATTTCAATCATAACTATCCTCCTCGGACTCTATTAAATTGTTATTTTTTCTTCTATTTTTCCTTCTAAGCTAAATCTGTTTGCTTTAGTTATTTTAACTTCAACAGTCTCTCCTAATAAATTATTCCTTCCTTCTAAATGAACAAGCTTATTTGTTCTTGTTCTACCTACCAGACTACCATCTTCTTTTTCTTCTTCAATTAATACTTCAACAATTTTTCCTTCATAAGCTAAATTTCTTTCAAAGGTTATATCTTTTTGCATAATTATCAGGTCATTAAGCCATTTACTTAATGTTTTCGGGTCTTCTGTCATTGGAAGATTTTCTGCTGGTGTTCCTGGTCTTGGGGAATATTTGAATGCAAAAACCTGGTCGTATTTAACTTCTTTTAAAACTTTTATTGTTTCTAAATAGTCTTCGTATGTTTCTCCAGGAAAACCTACAATTATATCTGTTGATAAGGCAATATCAGGAATGTATTTTCTTAATAAATCTATTTTATTTAAATATTCTTTTTGTGTGTATCCTCTATCCATTGCTTCTAATATTCTGTCTGAACCTGCCTGTATTGGTAAATGTAGAGCTTCACATACTTTAGGTAAGTCAGCCATTGCTTTTATAACATCTTCAGATAAGTCCCTTGGGTGTCCAGTTGTAAATCTTATTCTTTCTACTCCTTCAATGTTATTTATCGCATAAAGGAGTTCCCAGAATTTTACATCACCTAAATCTTTTCCATAAGCTGTGACATTTTGTCCTATTAAGTGTATTTCTTTTACTCCATCTTCAACTAAATATTGAACTTCCTGTAGTATTTCTCCTATTCTTCTACTTCTTTCTTTTCCTCTTGTTGTTGGGACTATACAGTAAGTGCAGTTTTTATCACAACCTCTTATAATTGTTACAAATGCTGTGTATTTGTTTTCCCTTACAACAGGATATTTATCAAGTTCTGTCTCATTTTCATCTATATTTTCTATTATTTCTACAGCTTTATTTCCCTGTTGGGCTTCTTCAAGAAGTTTTGGTAAATGGTGGATGTTTGTAGTTCCAAATACCATATCTATGAAAGGTGCTTTTTGTAAAATTTCGTATCCTGCCCTCTGTGCAAGACATCCACAAACTCCAATTATAGCGTCAGGATTTTTCTTTTTAATTTTTTTAAAATCCCCAAGGGCTGAAAGAACTTTTTGGTCAGGTTTTTCTCTTACAGAACAGGTGTTAACAAGGATTACATCTGCGTCTTCCCAGTTCTCTGCTGGTTCATAACCAAGGGTTTTTAATATTCCACCCATTTTTTGTGAGTCGTTTATATTCATCTGACAGCCAAATGTTCTAATATAATATTTTTTCATAGATTAACCTCTTTAAATTTTTACTTTAAACTAACAATTTATACTAATTAGTGTGATTATTCAATGGATGAAAGGTTATTTTTTGTTGATGATTTTGTATCCATATTTAAAACTTATTTCTTCTTTCGGGTTAAGGTAAAATTCCCATATAACTTTTCCATCAGGAGTTATTTCTTTCCACTTAAAAGTAGAGAAAGGTTTTACTTTTGTTTTGTCATTTTTTGAAACAGGAACTTTGTCAACTAACGTGATTTTTGTTTTAGAATCGTGGTTATTTTTTATTATGTATTTCCATTCTTTTTTATGGGTTTTTTTACCAAAAAGGCTTTCTTTTTCATAATCTTTTAACATTACTTTTGATGTTTTTACAAAAACATCTTCACCAAAATAGATTTTGTTGTATCCGTCATCTGAAATTGTTTTTAATTCTCCCTCTCCAAGAAAAACACCATCTATAAAGTAACTGGCTCTATGAGATTTAGGATAAATTTTTGTACTTTTAAATTTAGCCATTAAAAATGGTGTAACAGTATCATACCCATCAATAAATATTTCAAAATCTGCTTTATAGGTATCGTGAGATAGAGTTATCTCTTTAAATCTGTTGTTTGGTAGCGATACATTTTTCACTGAAAAATAGGTTTTTGTTTCTGTTTTTTCATAATCCCATCTTTGCGTTCCACCTATTCCTTTTAGCATACCCCTTGTTTTACTTTTTCTTTTTATATTAAATGGTGAAGGTTCTATTTCAGCAATTTTTCTATAAGTATAATAATTAATTTCTATATTTTTTAAATCTCTTCCTGTTTCCTGTTCAATATAAAGCTTATTGTCAATAGAAATAGTTTTATCATCTGTGTAGCCTGAAATAATATATTTATGTATAAAAAAAATTTCTTTTGGAGATGAAGTAAAAATTAGTTTTAAGTTTAAGTTTGAAGGACAGCTAATTTTTACTTTAAAAGGATATCCATTTTTAATCTCAAAATCATCCAACTCATTTTCTAACTTTGATAATTGTTTTTCTAATTTTCTTTTTTCCTCTAATTTTTGAAAATAACTCTTATCTAAAAAAATTAAAGTATTATTCAAATCATTTTTGTTATTAAAATCTAAACTTTCTAATCTTTTTATTTCAACTTTTAATGTTTCTATTCTATTTTGTAGAGAGTTTATTTTATCTTTTAACTGCTCAATATGACTTTTAACTTCTTCTTTTGGTTCTAACTCTTCAATGTAATCAATAAAACAATTTTTGTTATCAAGGTTTATGTTAACAGAATTCCAATATCCCTCTTTATAATCTATGTTAAAAATGGAAGTTTTAGATACTTTTACAGGTAAATATTCAACTAATTCTACATAATGTCTATAAAAATCTAACCTATAAGGGATTGGAGTTAATGCAAAGGCAGATGTTGAAACTAAAATAGCTCCTGCAATCAGCTGTTTTTTAATCAATCTGTTATCCTTTTTATATAAATAGATTTCATTTTATCTGGTATTTTATCAAAAATTTTCATATTCTTTATTTTTTCAGGATTTTTTATTCCATTTACATTAATAATTATAATCCTTCCTTCCCCAGAACCATAGGCATTTATAAAATCATCAACAGCACCAACTATTGTAAGTTTTCCTTCATCAACTTCTTTTTCATACTTCTTCAAAGCTATTTCAACCTGATAATCTACATTCTTTTCAACACCTTGTAACCATATCTTTTCAAGATTATTTCTATTGAGTTTAGGTTTTAATGAAGAAAGGGGAATAAATAAATGGTCTAATTCTCTTATAATATCAAATGTTTCGTTCCTGTAATCACCTAACGCAGCTTTAACAGCTCCACAATGGGTATGACCTAAAATAAGTAAAATTGGAGTGTGTAAATGATGAACTCCATAATCTATAGAACCAAAACTTGTTAATAACTGGTTTCCTATGTTTCTTATTGAAAATATTTTATTTATTGGGTCTTTTTCAAGGATATTTTCATGAACCCTTGCATCTGAACAGGTTATCATTGTTATATAAGGTGATTGTTTATTCTGAAATTTAGAAAAATATCTGTGTTTGTGGGTTTTTGCAAATTCATTATCTATGCTGATTATCTCTTTTATAATTTCATCTGGTTTTTTAGTTGAGTCCTGCGTATTGTGTCCAGCTAAAGAAATACCAAAAATAAAAAGAACAAGAACTGTAATTAAATTTTTCATTGATTTCCTCCACTTCTGCTTTTTATATTTTTATATAAGATAATTTTAAACTAAAAAATTTTTTATGTAAAAGTTTATGATGCTGTAATAAGTTTAGATAGTTCTTCAAATGTAAATTTTTCAGGCATAATGTCTACCTTTAACCCTTCTTTTTCCACAGCTTTTTTAGTTGTTTCGCCAATTACAGCAATTTTTACATTTTTAAAAATTTCTTTATCAAAGATTTTCAAAAAATTGTAGAATGTGGAAGGACTTGTAAATACTACAGTTTCAATCTGTTTACTATTTAACATTTTTCTAACTTCTTCTTTGTTTTCAGGTGTATTCCCAATTGTTTCATAAACCGGCACAGTTTTTATATTTATTTTTTTATCTTCAAAATGTTTTAAAATGATATTCCTTCCTACCTTTGCCTGTGGGATTAAAATAGATTTTCCTTTAAATCTATCCCAGTTATCTTCAATTAGTTTTACAATTCCTTCTGCTTTAAACTCTTTAGGAATCATCATTTCTTTAAAACCAAGTTCTTTTAATCTTTGTGCAGTTTTCTCTCCAACTGCTATTAATGTTTTATTTTTAAGAAGGTCAGGTTTTACTTTTTCAAAGAAGAATTTTACTGTATTTACACTTGTAAATATAAAAAAATCGTAATTCTTTATATCTATTTCAAATGGAATCGGAACTATTTTTATTGTTGGGAAAGGTATTATTTCCTTATTTTTTATATATTTATCAAATTCTTTATACCTATTTGTCGTAATAAGTACCTTTTTCAATTTTAAGCACCTGCAGGTAGTAAGAAAACAAAATCATCTTTTTCTAAAATAAAAGTGTCTCTTGGGTTCATTATAACTTTCTTTCTCCTTTCTATTGCAATAGGTAGATAATTTTTCCCCCTTGAAAATCTAAGTAATTCACCAAAGTTCGTAAACTTTCCTAACCTTGAAACTTTTATTTTTTTAATTCCCTGTTCCTCACTAATAAATGTGTTTACGAGATTTGTTAATCCCGGGTTCAGTAAACTGTTGAACATTAACCTACCCATCAACTGTCCGTGTATCAACACCTCTCTTATTCTTAACCTTTCTTTAAAAATACTGGCATCTTCGTCTAAAAGAACCTCAACATAAAGATTTGCTTCTGGATTTAATGTTCTAATCAGCATAGCAGCCAATGCAGTTCTTGCATCTATATTTCTTTCTGTAAGTCCTTCTTCCCTTTCTCCTACAATAAGGACATCTGATGCTTTTTCAATCCCAACATCAAGTAAAATACTTTCATGGATAAATTCACCTTTTTTGTAAAGGATAAAGTCTGATAATTCTATATCTAACTGTTCCTTTTCAAAGGAAGTTATAAGAACTACTCCTTTTTCTTTATCAATTTCGTGAGCCATGATTTGCTCTAAAACTTCTTCTGAAGTTTCGTTCCATCCACAAATTACTATATGATTTTCTAAGTCTGGCATTTTTAACCCACCTTGTTTTAATGTCATAAGTCTGCTGACAAGAGCAGCTGAAAATGTACCTGTTAATGATGCAACTAAAATAATACCACCACCAATCATAATAGATGTAGCAATCCGTGCCTCATCAGAAACAGGTGCAATATCTCCAAAACCTACGGTTGATATTGTAACAATTCCCCAGTATATTGCATGCCACATTGATTTGAACTGTTCTGTATTTCCTGCGTTGTATTCAAAAATATAAACTATCAGGGAGAAAATGATTATCCACGCAAAAATTGAAGTAAATATAAAGGCAAATAGAAAACTCTGTTCTTTCAATGCTACAAATAAGCTTCTAATTGCCCCACCATATCTAATAATCTTTAGAAGTCTTAATACCCTTAAAATTCTAAATGCTCTGAGAGGTCTGATAATTGGTAAAATAGCCAGTAAGTCAATAATTGCATAAGGGGTAATCATCCATTTAAGTTTAGCCTTTAAAGCAAACATAAAAGCCTTATAATGAAGTTTTATAGGATTTGTTTCTTCGGAAGTATCTAAAAGTTTTCTATAATCATCTATAAAATTTGATATTACCCACCATCTTAGTACATATTCAACAACAAAAAACCATAGTGCGATATATTCGTAGTCGTCTATAAAATTGTTAAGGTCTGGTGGAAGTTTTGGTTTTAATCCCGGAACATACTCAATTACAACACCTATTGAAGATGTTATAACAACAAAAAGTGCGAAAATATCGTAAATCTGTTTATACGGGCTGTTTTCATTTTCAAGGACATTGTATATCCTTATTTTTACACTTCTGTATATAGTTTTTAGTTTGTTTAATTTAGAATCTGCAAAAGGGTCCCATCTTTGTTTTAACATCTAATCTTTAATACTTCCTATTAGTTCTTTTATAATATCATGCATAGATATTATACCTTCAAGTTCATTATTATCGGTAACTAATAACCTTTTAATTCCCATTTTAATCATCAATTTTGCTGCGTGCTTTACTTCCAATTCTTTTGAAATACTTAAAGCAGGTTTTTTATAAATATCGTACACATTAAGTAAATCTATATCTCCTTCTTCGGCAAAAATAGCCTTAATAATATCTGTGTAAGTAATCATTCCATAGGCATCGTGGGGATTTTTTTTGTTTACAACTATAGATTTTACGTTTTTTGATTCCATTAATTTTAAAGCTTCTTTAAGTGAAGCGGTTGGCTCAATAATGACAACTTCCCTATTCATTAAATCCTTTACAAGCATTGTTTCTCCTCCATTTAAATTTCTTTTTCTAATTCTTTTTGGAAAAGCTCAACTTCTTTAATATCTATTCCTGCAAGATGCTCAATAGGAATTGTAAATGCGAACCCTCTTTCTTCCCTGTCCAGCTCTAATTCTTTTTTCAAAGCTTTTAATACTTTAACTGAAAGTTTTCTTTCTAAAACAAAAATTAGAACAGACTCTCTACCTTCTAAACTTAAACCAAAAAATGTCTTTTTCTCTTCTAATCCCAATCCTCTTCCATTTAAAATTGTTACACCACCAGCACCAGCATTTTTTGCAACATCAATTGCCCTATCTTCACAATCTTCTGAAACTATTGCAACAAGTACTGAAAATCTCATAGTCTTCCCTCCTTATTTTTAAATTTAGAAACAAGTTCAGAAAGTATCCCGTACCCCATAACTGTAACCATTGGAAAAAGAGAAGCAAACGCTATAAGTCCAAATCCGTCTATTAATGGGTTTCTTCCGGGGATATTTGTTGCAAGTCCTAATCCAAGGGCAGCAACAAGAGGAACTGTTACAGTAGAAGTTGTTACCCCTCCAGAATCGTAAGCAATTGGAATAATATAACGAGGTGCAAAATAAGTCATTATAATCACAACTATATAACCTACAATAATGTAATAATGAATTGAATCACCTGCAACGATTCTATAACACCCTAAAGCAATCCCAATAGCAACACCTATTGCAACAAAAACCCTCAGTAAAAAGTCATTTATTTTTCCAGATGAAACCTCTTTTGCCTTTAATGCAACTGCTATAAGTGCAGGCTCTGCCATTGTGGTAGAAAATCCAATAAGAAATCCAAATATATAAATTAACCAGACATTATTCATTTCGGTTAATTGTAGTGCCATTGTTTCACCAATAGGAAAAAGTCCTTCTTCAAGACCAACTAAAAAAGCATATAATCCTAATATGACAAGTAAAATTCCAAATGCTATTTTATGTAAATGGGGTATTTTTTGTTTTATTATCAAAAACTGGAATAAAAATATTACAGTGAATATTGGAATAACATCTTTTACAACTGCAACTAAATCCAATATCATTTCTAAAAGCCAATGATGTTCTGGCTCAATCTCAGAATAAGTGACCTCAGCCTGTGGTAAATTTGAAGCCTGTTCAACTAAAGAACTATCTCCTGAAGCTAAAGAATAAACTAAAATCCCATATGCCTGAACAAATATCATCGGAGTTAAAGATGCAAAAGCAATAAGACCAAAACCATCAATAACAGGATTTCGCCCTTTAATACTTGAAGCAAGTCCAACTCCAAGGGCTGTAACAAGAGGAACAGTAACGGTAGAAGTCGTTACCCCTCCAGAATCATAAGCAAGACCAACAATTTCTGGTGGTGCAAAGAAAGTAACTGTTACAACGATAATATATCCTACAATTATATACCAGTGGATAGGATGACCAAGAATAATCCTTAAAACACCAAGTGCTATTGCAAAACCAACAGACAAAGCCACAGTAATCCTTAACCAGAATGCATCTATTTTTCCCGAACTAATAGCAGCAGCTTTATCTGCAATTGCAATTAATGCAGGTTCAGCAACAGTTGTAGAAAATCCTATGAGAAAAGCAAATAATAAAAGCCAGAAAAGAGAACCTTTTCTTGCAAACTCATACGCTAAATTTTCACCTAACGGGAAAATTCCTACTTCTAATCCTTGAATAAAAATGGCCAATCCAAATGCAACAATTGAAAGCCCAATAATTATTGAAAATAAATTTTCAGGAATTTGCTGTATTATGGCTATTTGAAAAAATGCAATTACTACTATAATTGGTAAGAGGTCTCTTATAGAACCTTTTAATAAATTTAAAAATAGTTTTAACTGTCCCATCAACCCCTCATATTTGATTATATAATAATGATATCAAATTTCAATTAGAATTTAAAAAGAATGAATATCTGTTTTATTAAAAAGAACCATTAACCATCTATCAATTCCCAAAGATGCACCACTTGAATCAGGTAAATTAGAAATAGATTTTATAAATTTTTTATCAATATAAAACTCTTTTCCTTTTTCTCTTTTCTTTTTTTCAATATCGTCTAAAAGCCTTTTTTCTAATTCTACTGGGTCATTTAATTCCCAATAACCGTTAACAAGTTCTATTCCATTTATATAAGCCTCAAATCTTTTACCTTTCCCATCAATTACTTTTGCCATTGCAGATAGTTCTGGTGGAAAATCGTATATGAAAGTCAGTTTTTCTTTCCCTAAATTTGGTTCAATGTAAAATGCATAAATTCTAAAAAATAATTCTTCCCAGTTTTCAGAATATTCAAAGTATTTTTCATTTTTTTTGAGAAAATCGTTCATTTTTTGTATGTTATCTGGATAAATTCCTGTAAATTTATAGAAAGCTTCACCTACTGTTATTTTTTTTGATTTTCTTAAATCAAAAACCTTTCCTTGGAAATTAATAACAGGTTTTTTATTTAAAGAAATTGCTGTTTCAATAAATATGTTCTGGGTATCATCTATTAAATCATCTAAATTAAAGTTTACCCGATACCACTCTAACATTAAAAATTCTATTTTGTGCTTTGGAGAACCTTCGTAATTTCTAAATACTTTTACAATCTGGAAGATATCTGTTTTTATCTCGGAAAGGATTTTTTTCATTTCTAATTCTGGGGAAGTGTGGAGGTATTTTTTTAATTTTTCATTTTTTTCGTTAAATACTTCTAATTCAACAGGATAGATATTACTGTCTAAATTTGGAAAATCATTCATTATATCTGTAAAAACTTCTATAGCCCCTGTCCTGTAAAAATATTCTCTTATTGTTTTTATTATTTTTGATTTGTTTACTAAAATTTTAGCTCTACTCAAAAAAGTCTCCGAAAATATCTTTTGAGTAAATATTTTACTATTAGTGTAAGTTATAATCTTTAGGGTTTATTTCTTTATGCTTCACTGCACTACCTTCCTACAAAAAACACAGATATTAAGATTATTACTTTTGATATTTTTTTTACAAAATCTTTTGGATTTAAAGTTATAGAAGGAATTTTGGAAATTTTGGTTGCGGGGGGAGGATTTGAACCTCCGACCTCCGGGTTATGAGCCCGGCGAGCTACCAAGCTGCTCCACCCCGCGTCAAAGATTGGGTCTTAA
>JALSSE010000174.1 GCA_026984415.1 Hydrogenothermaceae bacterium
TTGCCAGTTCCATAAGGTTTTCAAAATTTATTTCTGAAGTATATCCATAGATGGTTTTGCCGTTTTTTATTAATCTCAGTCCTACACCTTCATCTATCCCATTAGAAACTCTTTCAATCTTGTTGTTTTCTAAATTTAAAGTTAGATTTTCTAAATTTTCATAAAATATTTCTGCAAATTCTCCTCCGTTTCCGAGAAGTGTAGACAATATATATGGTGCTTTTTCTCTAATCATTTCCTTCATTTTTAAAACTCCTCATCAACCTTTCTGCTGATTATTATAACCTTTATGTTTTTAATAATATATTACAAAGCTAAAAATTTTTAATCAGGAAAATTAATCTTTGGATAAGGATAAATTTCTTCAAAATTTTTTATTTTTTCACTGCTTACCCTTCTGAATAAATGTTTCCTTCTTATCTGTTCAGGTCTTTCTAATCCTGCTGCTGCAAGAATTTCAACAAAACTTTTAACAGTTTGTTGTTGATAATTTTTTACCCTTTCTGCTTTTTCATCAATTACAAGTCCTTTTGTTAAAACTTCGTCCTGTGTTGCAACACCAACAGGACATCTGTTTGTATGGCATTTTAATGCATGTATACAACCTAAAGCTAACATCATACCCCTTGCACTGTTGCATAAATCAGCTCCTAAAGCCAGAGCCTTTGCAATGTGAAAACCTGTTAAAATTTTCCCTGAAGCAATTATTTTTATTTCATCTTTCAATCCAAACTCTAATAAAGTATCGTGGACAAAAACCACTGAATCTTTATACGGCATTCCTAAAGAATTTGAGAATTCAAGCGGTGCTGCCCCTGTTCCTCCTTCTCCTCCATCAACAGTTATAAAGTCAGGGTAAATTCCTGTTTCAATTATTGCTTTGCATATATCTATAAACTCTTTCTTTTCTCCGATACAGATTTTAAACCCTACAGGTTTTCCTTTAGATAGTTCTCTTAAATTTTGTATAAATTCCATAAGTTGGTAAGAATTGCTAAATGCTGTGTGTCTTGGAGGAGAAATAATATCTACAAAAGGTTCTATTCCTCTAATCTTTGCAATTTCTGGAGTGTTTTTCTCAGCAGGTAGAAATCCACCGTGTCCCGGTTTTGCCCCCTGTGATAATTTTATTTCAATCATCTTAACCTGTTCTAAATTAGCTACTTCTTCAAATTTTTCAGGTGAAAATTTTCCATCTTTTGTTCTACATCCAAAATAACCAGTTCCAAACTGGAAAACTAAATCTCCTCCATATTTTTTATGGTATTCACTTAGACCACCTTCTCCTGTGTTATGGTAAAAATTCCCCATTTTAGCCCCTTTGTTTAAAGCCATAATGGCATTTTTGCTTAATGCTCCAAAACTCATTGCTGATATATTAAAAATGTTTGCTGAGTAGGGCTTTTTACACTGTTTGCTTC
Organism: Hydrogenothermaceae bacterium; assembly: GCA_026984415.1. The sequence continues at coordinate 1,422 of JALSSE010000174.1, forward strand.
CTATCAAAATCCTTGGATTCTGGTTTATCTCGTTTACACTTTTTGCATAAATAGAATGGGACATCCATTCATAGCCAATTCTATAAACATCAACTTTTGTTCCATAAGGATTTGTATCTAAAGATTTTTTTGCCCTCTGGTATACAATTGACCTGAACATTCTATTTATTGGTGCTCCTTCTGTATCCTGTTCTACAAAGTATTGGATAACTTCAGGTCTTACAGACTCCATTAAAAATCTCAACCTTCCAATTACAGGAAAATTTCTTGTAATTGAGTGTTTTTTTTGAAGCATATCGTAATAGCCGATTAAAATTATTGGAATTACAGGGATTAAAAGCCAGCTAAAATCGTGGTGTGTGTAAAAAGTAAGAACTAATATTAATGTAGGTGCAATTATTGAGAAAATTACGAATGCTTTTCTAAAATTCATTTTTTCCTCTCTTTTGATTGTACATTTTATATTTAAATGTGTCGTAAAAATTTGGAATTTCCGTGAAATATATTACAAAAGAAATTTTACAAAATTTTGAAAAACTTAAAAGTTTTAATGTAGAATAATTTACTTTGAATACTAAAACAATAATACACGAAGGTAGGTAGTCAGGAGAAATGAAAAAAAGTGATATTTTAAATGAACTTAGAAAAATAGTTCCTCCACATTCTGGTATGAATATTGTTGATTTAGGTATAGTCAAAGAGATAAATTTTCAAAATAAAAAGATAGAAGTTTTGCTTGTACCTTATGACGTAATATGCCCTATGAAATATATATCCTCTGAAATAGAAACAACCTTAAAAAGACTTGGATTTAGAAATATTTCTATTTTTCTGAAAATAAAAAACCATATTATCCGTATTGTTTAAGATGTAATTTCTTTGTAAAGATTAAATTTTTCCAGTGGATATCCATTTTTTAAGCTGTATTCACTTTCTTTTATGCCATTTTCAATGGAATTTACTTTTTTTCCGACAAATAAAAGAACTGCTGATGTTAAAATTGCCCAGTTTTTAAATTTATTTTCTTTGTTGTTTAATATTTCAAGGTTTATTTTTGCATTTTCTTTCATGTCTGTAATGTTAATTTCTTCTTCTAAAATCTCAATTCCAAAGTTTGCCGAATTTATTACGTACTGATTTCCGTTGTTGTCTGTTATCCTTGTGTTTCTATTTGAGAAAGGAAACGGCTCAATTCCACTTTCTAAGCTCTGTGAAACCACAACATTTTTAAATCCTGTTATTTCAGATAAAGGTATCAGTTTTTGAATGTAATTTCCGTGGAAAACACCTGTAAAAATAGTATCTGTGTTGAATGGATTTACTAATTTTTCTATTACATTGAAAAATGTTCTTAATGTAAATTCCCTTCTTTCAGGTAATATTTCGTAAAGCTTTGGTAAAAAATACTTTTGGTGGTACCATCCAAAGCCTGATTTTTCTACTGCATTTACTACCTGTTCTTCATTTTTTAAATCTCCACATCCCATAGCATTTAATACATCATTCATATTTGTTCCATATTTTGCAGGAACTTTGTCTGCCCCGTGGCTTACTGTGTTTAGTCCAGCTCCAGAAGCTATAAAAACGGCTGAAGGGAGAAT
>JALSSE010000175.1 GCA_026984415.1 Hydrogenothermaceae bacterium
AACCCTAATTTTTTCCTCATGTCTTTTATCATTTTTTCATCGTAATCAGGATTTTCTTCAATATACAGCTCAATTACCTTTTCAAATGGAGATTTAAATTCAAGTACTAAAAAAGGGTCTCTTTCTAATTTTTGAGAATATTCCCAGAGTATCTCAGCTTCTTTATCAGTTAACAATGCATCTTTTGCATAACGTAAAAAAAGCTTTTTCAAAAACCTTTTTGAGGCAAGATGTTTTATTCTGTCCCAAAAAACTAAAAAAACAACTATGAGAAAAAATATTACAAAGATAGCCAGTAGAACCTTTACATCAAATCCTTCTCTAACTGCCTCTCTAAAAGCATCAACAACTATATTTACTCTTTCATCCAATTTTTAATCCCTCTGCTTTTAAGAATTATCGGTTTTTTTAGACATATATTTAGAAAACTATTTTTAGGTTTTTATTGAAATTTGATTAAATTTCTATGAAACTTATACTGTATTAAACCATTCAGAGGTGAAAATGAGGATAGGTTTCTTTGTAAACGACTTATTAACAGAAAGAGAAGATTACACAACTGTAAAAATGGCTATTACAGCAATAGAAATGGGACATGAAGTTTTTTATATGGATGTAGAAGATTTTGAACTTTTACCAGATGGAAGTTTAAACTTCTTTGCAGCATACTTTAACAAAGTTAATTTTAAAAACCCAAAAGAGTTCGTCTCAATTTTACATAAAAAAAATAAAGAAAAATTCACCATTAAAGATTTAGATATACTTATGCTCCGTAATAACCCACCTGAAGATTACAGGACAAGACCTTGGGCTCAAAATGTAGGAATAATATTTGGAAGAATAGCTTCAAAAAATGGGGTGATTGTTCTAAATGACCCAGATGGATTATCTAAAGCAATATGTAAAACTTATTTCCAACATTTTCCTGAGGAAGTCAGACCAAAAACTTTAATAACAAGAAATAAAGATGAGATTATAAAATTTTATGAAGAAAACGGCAGAAGAATAGTTTTAAAACCTTATCAGGGATTTGGTGGTAAAAAAGTTTTTTTAGTAAATCCAGATGATTTACCAAATATCCACCAGATGATTAATGCAGTTGGAGAAGAAGGGTATATAATAGCACAGGAATTTCTACCTGAAGTTGAAAATGGAGACATTAGATTGATGGTTGTAAATGGATTAATTTTAAAATACAAAGGCAAAATTGCTGCATTCAGAAGAGTTCCAAAAGGGGGAGATATAAGGGCTAACATCCACGCAGGGGGAACATTTGAAAAAGCAGAAATAACAGATGAAATTGTTAGAATTGTTGATATAATCAGACCAAAATTAGTTCAGGATGGAATTTTTATTACAGGTTTAGATTTTATTGGAAATAAACTTATGGAAGTCAATGTATTTAGTCCAGGGGGACTTGTAAGGGCTGAAATTATGGAAGGGGTAAATTTTACTGAAAAGGTCATAAAACTCCTTGAAAAAAAGGTTTATTACAAGAAATTGTATGGAAATAACTTTTCAAACGTTGAACTAAATACTATATAAAAGAGGAAACAATGGCAATTGGAATTTTTGATTCAGGTATTGGAGGATTAACAGTATTTAAATCAGTTGCAGAGCATTTTCCTGAACTTGATATTTACTATTTAGGTGATACAGCAAGGGTTCCCTACGGTAATAAATCAAAAGATACAATTATTAGATATAGTATTGAATGTTCTCAATTTTTAATAAACAGATTTGAAATAGAAGCATTAATTATAGCCTGTAATTCTGCTTCTTCTTATTCTGTTGAAATTTTAAAAAATAAACTAAATATTCCTGTTATAGGTGTTATTTACCCTGGCTCAAAACATGCATTAGAAGTATCAAAAAATGGGAAAATTGGTGTTATTGGCACCTATGCCACAATAAACAGTAATTCTTACAAAAAAACTCTTATAGAACTTTCAGAAAGAGAAATACAAATATTTCAAAAACCCTGTCCCCTTTTTGTACCGATAATTGAAGAAGGAATGATAGATTCTGAAATCACAAGGCTTATTGTAAAGGAATACCTGCAGGAAATTATAGACGAAGGTATAGACACTCTCATTTTAGGATGTACCCATTATCCTGTACTTAAGAATGTAATAAAGGAAATTTATCCAGATATACAAATTGTAGATTCTTCTCAGGTAATAATTGATGATATCAAAAAGTTAGATATTAATTTCAAAGAAAACGGAATAAGACACATTTTTATAACAGATGAATCCTCTTCTTTCCATAAACTCAAAGAAATTTTAGTTGGAGATGTAAAAACAGAAAAAATTGAACTTTCAGAACTTTGTAAACTTTAAAACCCCTTCAAAAGAAGGGGCTATTGTATTTTATAATCCTTTATTCGCAACGTAAACAGTTAAATCTCTTAATCTGCAAGAATATCCCCATTCATTATCGTACCAGGAAGATACATGGACTAAGTTTCCATCAATAACGTGGGTTGAAAGTGAGTCAAAAATTGAAGAATGGGAGTTTCCAACAATATCAGACGAAACAATTGGGTCTTCACAGTACTCTAAAATACCTTTTAGTTTTCCTTCTGCGTACTCTTTCATTTTTGCATTAACTTCTTCAGCAGAAGTATCCTTCTCCACAACAACAGTAAGGTCAACAAGAGAACCATCTGGAACAGGAACCCTTCTTGCAGTTCCGTCTAATTTTCCTTTTAAATCAGGTAATACTTCACCAACAGCTTTTGCAGCCCCTGTAGTTGTAGGAATTATATTAGCCGCAGCAGCCCTTGCCCTTCTTAAATCTTTATGTGGTAAGTCTAAAATTCTCTGGTCATTTGTGTAAGCATGGGTAGTAACCATATATCCGTGTCTTATTCCAAATTCATCTCTTATAACTTTTGCAACAGGTGCAAGACAGTTCGTTGTACATGATGCATTTGATATAATGTGGTGATTTTCAGGGTCATAATCTTCTTCATTCACCCCTAAAACGACTGTGATATCAGGTTGTTTCGCAGGTGCAGAGATTATAACCTTTTTTGCCCCTGCTGTTAAATGTTTTCCTGCCCCTTCCCTGTCTCTAAAAACACCTGTAGATTCGATAGCAATATCAACTCCCAAATCTTTCCATGGAAGCTGTGCAGGGTCTTTTATTGCAGTGATTTCTATTTCTTTACCATTTACAACTATTGATTTTTCTTTTGCCTCAACTGTTCCTTTAAATCTCCCATGTACTGAATCGTACTTTAATAAATGTGCTAAAGTATAGGCGTCTGTTAAATCGTTAATTCCTACAATTTCAATTTCAGGGTTATCCAGTGATGCTCTAAAAAAATTCCTTCCAATTCTACCAAAACCGTTGATTCCTACTTTTATTGCCATTTTCTTTTCCTCCGAATTTTTGTTTTATACATTAAAATATATTGTATCATTATTAGAAATTAAAGATTTAAATTTGAAAAGGAAAAATTATGAATGTTGAAAAAATTTATTTGCTTCAGGATAAAATATTACAGGTTTTAGGAAAATTAAACATACCTTTTGTGTTTAGTGGTTCAACCCCTTTAAGCAGGGCTTTTTTTAACCATAGAAACTCTTTTGATTTACAGTTCTTCTCTGAAAAGGGAGAATTAGATTACAACTTTTTAAATAAAATTTTAAAAGAACTTGAATCTGATTTTGATATAAACTCTAAAAACGAAACAAAAAAATACACATTTCCACAACCTGTTGATACATACAGAGCTAAAGTTTTTGATAAAGAAGATACAAAGAAAGAAAACCCTGTTGAAATTGAGTTTTTACAGGATTTATTTAATGGAAAATTCAATACAGTAAATTTAGATTTTGGAATAAAACTTGAAGAGCTTGAAGGTATATACTTTAGAAAATTAATAGACTTTTTCAACAACCCAAAAGGTGTTGGTACAGTTTTAGATATTTTAGTTATGGATGAAGAATACCCATTAGAAGATTTCTTTAAAGAATTCCAAGGAATTATTGAAGAAAAAGGATTTAAAATTGAACAAAATCAGTTATATGGTAAAATCAAAATATTTAAAGAAGAATTAGAAAAAGATATAATAAAAATAGACAAAGAACTTAAATTTTTAGGTTCTGTTATTGATGTTCACCACTTAAGGAAATGGATAAATAGTAAAACCGCTTAAAGGAGAACTTATTTTTTGAGAAAAATAAAGGATATTAAACCTATTGAATTTAAAGATAATAAATTATTTGTTATAAATCAGTTAAAATTACCCCACCAATTAGAATGGGTTGAATTATCTACATATCAGGATGTTGCAAAAGCCATAAAAGATATGATTATTAGGGGAGCTCCTTTAATAGGAATAGTAGGAGCTTACGGATTTGCAATTGGTATTTCCCAGATTAGTAGTAATGAAAATATAGAAAAAAAAGCAGAAGAAATTTATAACACGTTAAAAAATACAAGACCAACAGCTGTTAATCTTTTCTGGGCTTTAGATAGAATGATTTCTAAGCTGAATTTCTTTTTAGAAAAAGGATTAAGCAGAGAAGAAATTGTTAAAAACTTAATAAAAGAAGCTGAAAAAATAGAGTTAGAAGATTACCACGCAAACAAGTCAATAGGTGGATATGGAGAAGTTTTAATACCAGATAACTCAAACATATTAACCCACTGCAATACAGGAGCATTGGCAACCTCTGGTTGGGGAACAGCTTTAGGTGTTATCAGGTCTGCCTATGAAAATGGAAAAAACATAACAGTTATTGTTGATGAAACAAGACCGTACTTACAGGGTTCAAGATTAACAGCATGGGAACTTTTAGAAGAAGGAATACCATTTTTCATAATCACAGATTCTTCAGCAGGGTTTTTAATGTCAAAAGGAAAAGTAGATGCTGTAATAGTTGGAGCAGATAGAATTACTGCAAATGGGGATGTTGCAAATAAAATTGGGACTTACAGCCTCTCAGTTCTTGCAAAAGCCCATAATATACCTTTTTACGTTGCAGCACCTTCTTCAACATTTGATTTTGGAATAAATTCAGGTAGAGAAATTATTATTGAAGAAAGAAGTGAAGAAGAAGTAAAAAACTGCGGAGAGTGTAAAGTTGCCCCTGAAAAGGCAAAGGCTTTAAATTACTCTTTTGATATAACCCCTGCTGAAAATATTACAGCAATTATTACTGAAAAAGGAATAATTTCCGAGATTAACAGAACCAATATTTTGAAATTTTTTGGAAAAGAAAGATAATATAGGTTAAATTTATAACATAAACTAAACAAGGTGAATATTATGAAAGTTGTGGCAATCGGTGGTGGAACAGGATTATCTTCATTACTCAGAGGTTTAAAAAATCTTGTTCCAGAAAAAATTGAAGATTTATCAGCTATTGTAACAGTTGCAGATAACGGTGGAAGTTCAGGAAGATTAAGGGAAGAAATGAACATTCCTGCACCGGGGGATATTAGAAACTGTATTGTTGCTCTGGCTGAAGATGAGGATATTTTATCAAAAGTTATGCAGTACAGGTTCACTGAAGGGGAAGGATTAAAAGGGCACAGCTTTGGTAATCTCTTTTTGACAGTTTTAACAAAAATCACTGGAGATTTTTTAGAGGCAGTTGAAATAACTTCAAACATACTGAAAATTAAAGGAACGATAATTCCATCAACAGCAGAAATGGTAAATCTAAAAGCAGAATTTTCAGATGGAAAAGTAATAGAAGGTGAAACAGAAATAACAGAATACGGAAAACAGTTAAAAGCAAAAATAGTAAAAATATGGCTTGAACCTGAAGATATAAAAGCCCCTGAAGAAGCTGTTGATAAAATTATGAATGCAGATTTTGTTATTTTAGGACCTGGAAGTTTATTTACAAGTATAATTCCAAACTTACTTGTTAAAGATATTAGAGAAGCATTACTGAAAACAGATGCAACAATTATTTATATTGTCAATGTTATGACCCAATATGGAGAAACAGACGGCTTTACAGCATCAGACCATGTAAAAGCTTTACACGAAATAGTAGGAGAAAAATTTATTGACGGTGTAATACTAAATACACAACTTCCACCTGATGATGTTCTGAAAAGGTACTTAAAAGAGCATGCTGAACCGGTTGTGGCAGACGCAGGAAATTTATCAAGGATGGGAATAATCGTATGTTCTGGGGAACTACTTGACGAAGGAACTTATGCAAGACACAATCCAGAAAAACTAACAGAAACTCTTATGTCCTTCTTCCAAAAAAATCAGAATCTTAAAAAAGCTTAATGGAAAGATTTATACTTAATTTTGATACTGAAAAAATCCCCGAAGAAAAAACAGAAACGATTGTTGTAGGTTCTGGTCTTGCAGGGATATCAACAGCCCTTCAATTGACAAATTTAGGAGTTAACCCATTAATCATATCAAAAAAACCTTTAAACCAATCAAACTCTTTCCTTGCCCAGGGTGGTATTGCAGCAGCAATTGGTAAAGATGATGATACAGATTTACACTTTTTAGATACATTAAAAGCAGGAAAAGGACTATGTATAGATAGAAATGTAAGAATTTTAGTTGAAGAAGGTGTAGAGAGGGTAGTTGATTTAATTACTTATGGGGTTCCTTTTGATAGAGATAGTAAAGGAAACATAAAATTAACCAGAGAAGCTGCCCATTCAAAAAATAGGGTACTCCATGTAAAAGACCAGACAGGAAAGGAAATTGGAAAAACTCTGTGGAACACACTAAAAGAAAAAAAAGTTAAAATTGAGAATGAGTATTTTTTAGAAGAAATTCTTACAGATGAAAATAGATTTGTAGGTGTAATTGTTGGTAATAGTAAAACCTTAAAAGTTATATGGGCTAAATCAATTGTTATTGCAACCGGTGGATACAGCCCAATCTACTTAAGGAATACATCTGCTTATAAAATATCAGGAGACGCAATATCAATAGCATTCAGAGCTGGATGTACCCTTAAAGATATGGAATTTGTACAGTTTCATCCAACTGCAATTTCTATCTTAGATGAACCAGCTTATCTAATTTCTGAAGCTGTAAGAGGAGAAGGTGCATTCTTAATAGATGAAAACGGAGAAAGGTTCATTGATGAACTCAGCCCAAGAGACGAAGTTGCAAGGGCTATATTCAATAAAGAGATGGAAGGACATAGAGTCTTTTTAGATATATCACCTCTTTTAAAGAAAAATATAAACTTTCAAGAGAGATTTCCAACAATTTACAATCTTTTAAAACATTACAAACTTGAAAATGAAACAAAAATACCAGTTAGTCCGGCAGCCCATTACTCAATAGGAGGAATTGAGTCTCAGGCAAACGGAAAAACAAATGTTGAAGGTTTATTTGCAGTTGGTGAGGCAAGTTGTACAGGAGTACACGGTGCAAATAGACTGGCAAGTAATTCTTTACTTGAGTGTATAGTTTTTGGATTTAAAACAGCATACAGCGTTTATACCTATAACATGCATAACAACCTAAAAAATCATTTAAAATTTAAAAATAGTATTGAAAATAAAAGTTTTCATATGGATAGTAAGACAAGGAAAGAACTGCTTTTTAAAATAAAAAAACTAATGTGGGAAAATGTTGGATTGATAAGAAATGAAGAAACGTTAAATTACGGATTAAAAGAGGTAGAATCTATTGAAAATTATTTAAATAAATATCAAAATAATAAATACCTAAAAGAGTTAGCTATACTATCAAAGGCAGTTATTAAGTCTGCTTTAAAAAGAAAAGAAAGTAGAGGTGTACATTACAGGTCAGATTTTCCAAATGAAAGGGAAGAATTTAAAAAACATAGTAAAATAGAAAAGAATTTTAAAATAAAACTGGAGGTAAAATAGCCATTCAAGATTTAAGGATTAATGAAAAAATCAGAGCAAAGGAAGTAAGGCTTATTGATGAGAATGGGCAAAATTTAGGAATAGTTCCGCTGGAAGAAGCATTAAAACTGGCTGAAGAAAAAAATTTAGACCTTGTGGAAATTTCACCAAATGCAAAACCACCTGTCTGTAAGATTATGGATTATGGAAAGTACAAATTTGAACAGAAGAAAAAAGAAAAAGAAGCAAAAAGAAAGCAAAGGGAAAAAATTCAGCATATTAAAGAGATAAAATTCAGATTAAATATAGAAGACCACGATTACAAAACAAAACTAAAGCATATTAGAGAATTCATACAACACGGTGATAAAGTTAAGGTCTGGATATGGTTCAGAGGAAGAGAAAATATACATCCTGAAATTGGTGAAAAACTTGCAAACAGAATAATAAAAGACGTTGAAGATATAGCAACAGTTGAAAAAAGACCTGTAAAAGAAGGTAGAAACATGCTTTTCACATTAGTCCCAAAAGTAGAAAAACATACAAAATAAAGTTGACATAAATTCCAAAAATACTTATAATATTGGACTATTGAGTTTTGAGTCGCTAGCTCAGTTGGTAGAGCACCGGTCTTTTAAACCGGTGGTCCCGGGTTCGATCCCCGGGCGACTCATATCTGCCCCCGTCGTCTAGCCAGGCCTAGGACACCGGCCTTTCACGCCGGCGACACGGGTTCGAATCCCGTCGGGGGCATTTTTAATTTTACTGAACAAATATTGAAATTTAACGGTTTTTATTTTATGCTATAAAGTTACAAATTCCTAAACTGGAGGACAAAATGAACGCTGTAATTAGAGAATTAGAAGAAGCATATTTACCTAAAGATTGGCCTGATTTCAGACCGGGAGATACTGTAAAAGTATACGTAAAAGTTAAGGAAAGAAATAAAGAAAGAATTCAGGTTTTTGAAGGTGATGTTATAAGAATAAAGGGAAGTGGAACAGGAAAAACATTCACAGTAAGAAAAGTATCTTACGGTGTTGGAATAGAAAGAATTTTCCCTTTTGGCTGTCCTTCAATTGATAAAGTTGAAGTAGTTAAAAGAGGTAAAGTCAGAAGAGCTAAACTTTACTACCTCAGAGAACTTAAAGGTAAAGCTGCTAAGATTAAAGAAATTAAAGAGTGGGAACTTAGAAGAAGAAAAGAAGGTAATCAAAACAAATAATTTAATGAACCAGATTGAAAAATCTCTATTTTCAAAAGGTTATAAAAAAATTGTAGGAATAGATGAAGCAGGACGAGGACCTCTTGCAGGTCCTGTTGTTGCTGCTGCTGTAATTTTCAATCCAGAAACAAAACCTTTTATCCAAAAAGACTCTAAAAAACTTTCTGAAAAAAAAAGAAAAGAACTCTTTGAAATAATTAAAAAAGAAGCTGTTTCAGTTGGGATTGGAGTTGTAGATAACAGCATAATAGACAAAATAAACATCTATCAGGCAACAAAACTTGCAATGAAAAGGGCTTTAGAAGACCTTAAAACAGATTATGATTACATAATCACCGATTATATTAAATTCGAACCTTACCCACACATTTCATTAAAAAAAGCTGATGAAAAAAGCCATTCTGTTGCTGCTGCAAGTATAATTGCAAAAGTTTACAGAGATGAAATAATGAAATACTGGGCAAAAATATATCCTTCTTTTTCTTTTGATAAACACAAAGGATATCCAACAAAACAACATATACAGGAAATAAAAAAATATGGAATAACCCCAATCCATAGAAAATCCTTCAGACTGGAATACTAAGTTGAATAAAAAAGAAATTGGGAATGAAAAGGAAAATTTAGCTGAAGAATTTTTAAAAAATAACGGCTATAAAATACTTGAAAGGAATTATTCAACAAAATTTGGAGAAATAGACATAATAGCCTATAAAGAAAACACATTAATTTTTATTGAGGTAAGAAGCAAAAGTTATAATTACTTTGGTAAACCGTTTGAAACAGTAGATAAAAAGAAAATTAAAAAAATTGTAAAAACTGCACAGAAATATATTCTTCAGAATAAACTCCAAAACTTTGATATAAGATTTGATGTTATATCTGTAGAAAAAGAAAAAATAAACCACATAAAATCAGCTTTTGACCTTGATTATATTTCTTAAATAGCTGCACCTTTTAATACTTCTTCACAATTACAGCTAAATTCAGAAGGTAAATTTTCAACAAAAGAAATTATAATCTTTTTCAAATCTTCATTTTTCTGTTTCATCATTTCTATCACTTCTTCTGATGTTAACCTTTCTCCAGTTATTCCAGCAGCTAAGTTTGTAATTACGCTAATTGAAGCAAAGTGCATATTTAACTCCCTTGCAAGAACAATTTCAGGAACAAGTGTCATACCAACTATATCTGCTCCTAATGTTTTTAAAGCTCTTATTTCTGCTGAAGTTTCTAACCTTGGTCCTTCCATTGCTGCATAAGTTCCACTGAAGTGATATCTGTAGTTATTCTCTTCACAAACTAAAGCCAATGTGTTTCTCATATCTTTACAAAAAGGTTCTGTAACATCAATATGAACAACCCTTTCATTTTCCATATATTCTTTTACAAGGTCGTTGTTTTTGTCATCTAAGTCTGTAATTGTATAAATTCCTTCATAAAAAGTTACAGGTCTAACTTTTGTAAAATCTAAAAACTGGTCAGAAATAACAAAATCACCTGGTTTTAATAAAGAATTAATTCCACCAACAGCACTTATAGAAAGAATTTTATTAACCCCTAATTTCCTAAAACCCCATAAATTTGCCCTGTAGTTTATTAAATGTGGTGGGTATTTATGTCCTTTTCCATGTCTTGGTAAAAAAATTACCCTTTTATCTTTATACTCAGTGATTATATACTTATCAGAAGGTTCTCCAAAAGGTGTCATTACATCAACTTCTTCAATTAATTTTAATCCTTCAATTTCATAAAGTCCGCTTCCACCGATTATTCCAACCAATCTTTAACCCTCTCTTTCTAATTAATGTAATATAATATTATAAATTAAATATCTAAAAGGAGAGGGAAACATTGGAAAACAGGGTTAATCTTGACAGAGAAACAATTGAAGAAAACAAAAGAAAAAAAGGAATTTTAGAAGCAATTAAGGAAGCATTAAGAGAGTCAAAACCAGACTTGAAATTTGCAGGAGCTGCTGTTTTTGAGCTTGGGAAAGAACATGCAGTAGTTTTACTTTTAGATGAAGAGGAAAATCCAGTAGGAGATATTCTTATAGATTTAAAAGAAGAAATTGCAATTAAAAATCCAAAAGAATTTAAGGTTAAAATTAAAACTGAGCCTCAGGGAATGCTCCATTATGAACTTGAAGAAGATGGTCATAAATATGAAGGAAAAGCAATACTCTTAACTCCGTGGATTTCATATAAAGAAATTTACAATAAATAATCTACTCACTAATACGTTTTACAGACACTTTTAGTCTCTTTTCTTTAAATTATAATGACTTATTGTCCAATTTGTGTTTATAATATTACTTTGTTTACTAAAATTAACTCTAAAGGGGAAGTTGATTGAAAATAGATATTAAAGTTAAACTACTTATCATTTTTGCCATTTTGGTAGCTTCACTTTACTTCATTTTTACAAAACCACTTAAACTTGGTTTAGACCTTCAAGGTGGAATGAGTATAACTTTACAGGTTGATGTAGACCATGTTATCAAAACCCAGTACCAACAACTACTGAAAGATATTGAAAGTAAGCTAAAAGAAAAAGGAATAGATGTACTTTCTGGAAAAGTATTAGACACAAAGGGTATCGTTGTATCCCTTTTAGACCCTACAAAAATGGATAAAGCTATAAAAGTATTAAAAGACGAATTTCCCCAAATAGATATATCTGAAAAAGATGGTAACCTTTTTATAAAATTCAGTGATTGGGAACTGAAAAGAATAAAAAATCTAACTATGCAACAGGCTGTTGAAACACTTAGAAATCGTATTGATGAATTTGGTACATTATCCCCTAATATAGCAAGGAAAGGTGATAATAGAATACTTGTTGAGCTACCGGGAGTTGTTGACCCAGAAAGGGCAAAAGCAATAATAGGAAAAACAGCCCAGTTAGAACTTAAAGAAGTTGTAGATTTTGCATATTCAAAAGAAGAACTACTAAAAAGATATCCAAATGGTTTACCTGAAGGTACAGAAATATTAGAAGGTGTACCGGAAAAAAGAAATGGAAAGGTAATACAGGAATGGTTCCTTGTAAAGAAAACACCTTTAATTACTGGAGCTATGCTAAAAGATGCAAGGGCAACAGTTGACCAGGGTGGAAAACCAGCCGTTAACTTTGAATTGACTTCAGAAGGTGCAAAAATATTTGGTGAAGCTACTGCTAAAATGATAGGAAAAAGGCTTGCAATTGTTCTTGACAACAAAGTCATATCAGCACCTGTAATAAGGTCAAGAATTTCTTCATCTGGTCAGATAACAGGTGATTTTACAACAGAAGAAGCAAATGACCTTGCTGTTATTCTAAGGGCTGGAGCTTTACCTGCCCCAGTTAAGATATTAGAAGAAACAGTTATTGGTCCTACTTTAGGAAAAGATTCTATAATGAAAACAGTAAAAGCGGGTATTGCGGCACTTATAATTGTTGGTCTTTTTATGCTCTGGAGGTACGCCATATCTGGTTTCATATCAATAATTGCCCTTATGTTTAACGGTCTTCTTTTATGGGCTGCAATGGTTTTATTAGATGTAACCCTTACCTTACCTGGTATTGCAGGTATTATACTTAACATCGGTATGGCAGTTGATGCAAACGTAATAATATTTGAGAGAATTAAAGAAGAACTACGGACAGGAAAAACATTAAGGGTTGCAATAAATGAAGGTTTCAAAAGGGCTTTTGATGCAATTGTTGATGCACAGGTTACGACTTTAATTGCTGCATTTGTTCTTTTCCAGTTTGGTACAGGACCTTTAAAAGGATTTGCTGCAACGTTATCAATAGGTACAATTACTTCTATATTTACAGCGGTATTTGTAACAAAAGTATTCCTTGACCTTATATTAGGTGGAAGAAAATACCTTAAATATGCATTTTAACAGGGGAATGAAATGAGAAATTTTTTAAATACACCTCCAAAAATAGATTTTTTAAAAATAAGAAAATACGCTTATATAGCATCAACGCTGGTAGTACTTGCGAGTATCATTTTAATGTTTACAAAAGGTTTTAACCTTGGATTAGATTTTACAGGGGGAACATCCATTCAGGTCAAATTTAAAGAACCTATAACAACGGCAGAACTCAGAAAAACCCTTGCTACTGTTAATCTTCAAGATGCATTAATACAGGAAGTAGGAAAAGGGACAAACGAATTTGAAATAAGGGTAAGCATAAATAAAGGTAGCTCTTCTGAAATTTTAGCAAAAGTTAAAAAAGCTTTAAACGAAAAGTATAAAGATAAGTATGAAATAAGAAAAGTTGAATTCATTGGTTCAATAGTAGGAGAAGAGTTGAGAAAAGCAAGTATATACTCAATTGTAGCTGTAATGTTTGCTATTCTTTTATATGTTGGATATAGATTTGAGCCAATTTTTGCAATAGCAGCAGTAGTACCTCTATTCCACGATGCAATAATAACACTTGGATTTTTCTCTTTATTAGGAGAAGAAGTTAATTTATCTGTAATTGCTGCAATTTTAACTGTTTTAGGATATTCATTAAACGATACAATAATTGTATTTGATAGAATTAGAGAAAATTTAAGGTTAAGGGGAAGAAAAAATTTAGTAAATCTAATTAACCAGAGTATTAATGAGAACTTATCAAGGACAATAATAACCTCAGGAACTACATTATTTTCTGTAATTGCTTTATATTTATTTGGAGGAGAATCTTTAAAAGGATTCTCCCTTGCATTAATAATAGGTATAGTAGTTGGTACTTATTCTTCTATATATGTTGCTGCACCTATTGTAATAGAATTGGAAAACTATATTAAAAATAAAAAAATGGCTGCTGCCAAATCGTAAAGGAGAAAGAT
>JALSSE010000176.1 GCA_026984415.1 Hydrogenothermaceae bacterium
CAATAATAACAATTTCTGCTGATATAGCTGCTATGGCTCCATCAACAAATATTGGTTCAGCAAGTCCTGTTCAGATGTCTGGTAAGGACATAGAAGAAACTATGAAGAAAAAAGTAATAAACGATATGGTGGCATTTGTTAAATCAATAGCTAAAGAAAAAGGAAGAAACGAAAAACTTATTGTAAAAATGGTAACAGAAAGTATAAATCTAACGGCAGAAGAAGCTCTAAAAAAGAAAGTTATTGATGTGATAGCTGTAGATTTAAAAGATTTAATTGATAAAGTTAATGGAAAAACTGTCAGGAAAGGAGCATATAAAATAACCCTGAAACTAAAAGGAGAACCTGTTGTTTTTGTAAAAAAAGGATTTAGGGAAACTTTCCTGTCTATTTTTGCAAATCCCACCCTTGCATACTTATTGCTGATTATTGGGTTTTATGGAATATTTTTTGAACTTTACAACCCCGGTTCTGTGATTCCAGGTACAATTGGAGCTATTTGTTTACTTCTCGCCCTTTATTCCTTAAACACAATTTCTGTAAACTGGTTAGGTGTGTTAATGATTGCCCTTGGGGTACTGTTTTTTGCACTTGAGATGGTTACACCAACATTTGGAGCCCTTGCAGTAAGTGGGATTATAGCTATGGTTTTTGGTTCAATAATTCTTGTAAGTCCAGAATCCCCCTATGGAGATATATCTTTACAGGTTATCATTCCAGTTGTTGCATTAAGTGCAGTCTTTTTCCTGACTGTTGCCTATCTTGGCTATAAAGCCCAAAGGAAAAAAACAAAAACTGGAAAGGAAGGTATGATTGGAGAAATAGGTATCGCAAAAACAGATATAGATAGAAAACATGGAAAGGTTTTTATTTTGGGAGAAATCTGGGATGCTTATTCAGAAACACCAATTAAAGAGGGAGAAGAAGTCAAAGTTATTTCAGTTGAAGGTTTAAAACTCAAAGTTACAAAACTACATAAAGAAAGGCATAAAAAAGGGGAATAATCCCCTTCAATTAGAACATTCCCGGTGGTCTTCCTTTTGAAGTAACCAATCTTTCAACTGGTTCTCCACCTATTATATGTTTTTCAATAATTTCATTAACATCGTCAGGGGTTACTTTTCCATACCATACAGCATCTGGATAAACAACAACTGTTGGACCAAACATACATGGACCTAAACATCCTGTTGGTGTTACTGCCATTTTTGCCATAAGTTCTGGCTTACTCATTAGTGCTTCCTGAAACTTCATAAATATCTGTTCAGAGCCCTGTGAACCACAAGAAGGCATTCCTGGTGGTTTTTTCTGTAAACAAACAAATACGTGGCGAAATTCTGACATATTTTTTCCTCCTGCTTTTAGTATTTTTAATTTTATTTTAATTTTTTGGTGGTTTGTAAAAAATGATTTTTATTACATTTTTGGAATTATATGTAAACCTTTATTTTTGTGATAAATGCGTCTGTAAAACCTTCAGATTTTAATTTTTCAAGCAGTTCTTTTGCTTCATTTTTGGTTTTAAATTTTCCACAGAAAACAGAGTATAGACTATTCTTTTCCTGTACAAAGCAATCTTTTAAACCTTTCTTTTTTATGAAGCGTTTTGCTTCCTGTGGTGTATTGTAAGCAATTATCTGAACAGTATAAACAGCTACTTTAGGCATCATTCCAGCTTTTTTTATCTGTTCTAACCTTTTTCTTGCAAGTTTTCCGTATTTTGTGTTGAATTTGGCAGCCTTTTTGTAAAACTTAACTGCTGATTTATAGTCTTTGTAGTGTTCCTGTATTATTGCCAGTGCATAATAAGCGTAATCCTTATACCCTTTTTCAAGGGATAGCATTTTAAAATACCTTTCTGCTTTTATGTAGTTTTTTGTATTAAAGTAATAGGTTGCAAGGAAATTTATTATTTCAGGGGTTTTAAATGTAATATTCTCAAAAGATAAAGCAGCTTCTTTATCTTTTCCTAATTTTTTAAAGGCAAGCCCTCTATAGTAAAGAACATCATCTTTATTTTCCACTTTAAAATTATCAATCAGGGCAGTTTCTTTTATAACTTCTTTATATTTACCTAATTTATAAAGGGCAATAATCCTTAAAAGATTTATATCTCTTACCCTTGGAAGATTTATTAATTTATCCCATTCTTTATTTTTATAGTAAATAGTGGCAAGGGTTACGGCTATCTCTTTTTTCTCTTTTTCTGAAACCATAGGCATCATTTTTTCAAGGAGTTTAACAAGGTTTTCCTCATCTTTTTCTTCACTTAAAAGTTTTGCTGCAAGATACATTATTTTTTTCTTTTCTTCAAATGGGATGTATTCACTATCTAACCTGTCAACAAGTTCTAATAATTTTTCTTTTTCTTTTGCGTAGTAGTAAGAATTTGCAAGTAATTTTATGATTTCTGCCCTTTTCGGGTCATTTTTAGGTGTTATTTTTAGATAAGTTTCTGCTTTCTGTGCTGCAATGGTATAAAGTCCATCATTATAGGCACCTTGAATTAAGAGAAGAAGACGGTTAAGGTTTTCATTGTTTTTTTCAGCAAAAACCCCTGTTGAAAATGCTATTAATGTTAATATAATGAATATTTTTTTCATAAAAAAATTATAACAAAATAATTTGCAATTATCTTTTAAAAAATAAATTTTTTATAGAGGTAAAAAAATGGCAAAAAAAAGATTATTTGTTGGTATTTTTACAGAAAAAGAGATTTTTAAAGGTAAATATTCAAAAATAAAAAAGGAGTTTGGTGGAATCCTTCCCGGTAGGTGGATTAAACCTGAAAATTTCCATATTACATTAAAATTTATAGGTAGTGTAGAAGAAGAAAAAATTCCAGAAATCCAGAAAGTACTTGAAAAATACACAGAGAAACTTCAGGATTTAAATATTGAAGTGAAAGGTTTAGGGGCTTTTCCAAATATAAAAAATCCAAAAATTCTTTTTGCAAAAGTAGATGATAAAGACGGGATTTTGAAGAAGTTAAATAGAGA
>JALSSE010000177.1 GCA_026984415.1 Hydrogenothermaceae bacterium
TCTGGTACATTGTTCCGCCTACAAGACTACCAGAATGGCAGGATACACAGCCAACAGAAATAAACTCTTTTAATCCTCTTTTTTCTTTTTCTGTTAAGGCATTAACATGTCCATTCAAAAATTTATCAAATCTGGAAGGTGTTGAAAGAGTCCTTTCCCATGCTCCAATTGCTTTTGCATAGTTGTCAACATTTATTGGGTTTTTCTCATTTGGAAAAGCTTCTTTAAATAGTTTTTCATATCCTTTAATACTTTTCAGTTTTTCTTCAACCCATTTGTAAGAAGGTGCTCCAAAAGAACCTTTTCCAAGTAAAGCCCTTTTAGCCTGGTCTTCCACGTCTTCTCTGTCTCCTCTCCAGTGCTGAGTTATCTGTCCTGCTGAGTTTAAAACCGTAGGAGCGTTTCTTGGATTTTCTTTTGAAAAATTCCCTCTGGATTTTTCTAACTTATCTGTTCCGTAGTATCCAATTGGGTGGCATTTGGCACAGCTTGTAGTTCCATCTATAGATATTCTTTTTTCATAAAACAGGATTTTTCCTAATTTTATCTTTTCTGGTGTCAAAGGATTTTTATCTGAAGGGAAAAGCTCAGGAAGAGGAGAAAAATACTTTCTTGCTTCTTTTAAAATCTGAACGTCTCCAGCTTTTGCAAGGTTTATTAGAATAAAAACAGGTAAAAACCATATTATCTTTTTCATAGCTATCCTCCTTTTTACTCCCATTCAATAGTTCCAGGAGGTTTTGAAGTTATATCATAAACAACTCTGTTTATACCTTTTACTTCATTTATTATTCTTCTCATAATTATATCCATCAATTCATAAGGAAGTCTTGCCCAGTCTGCTGTCATTCCATCTGTTGATTCTACTGCTCTGACAGCAATAACTTTTTCATATGTTCTGTAATCTCCCATAACCCCAACAGTCTGGATAGGAAGTAAAACTGCAAAAGACTGCCATAGCTCCCTGTACAGCCCAGCTTTTTTTACTTCTTCAACAACAATTGCGTCTGCTTCCCTTAACATTTCTAAATCTTCTCTATTAACTTCTCCTATTATCCTTATTGCAAGACCAGGCCCTGGGAATGGTTGTCTGTAAATAATTTCATCTGGAAGTCCTAACTCTTTCCCAAGTTCTCTTACTTCATCTTTGAATAACTCCCTTAACGGTTCAATAAGTTTAAGGTTCATTTTTTCAGGTAATCCACCTACGTTGTGGTGTGTTTTTATAACTGCAGAAGGACCTTTTACAGAAACGCTTTCTATAACATCCGGGTAAAGTGTTCCCTGAACTAAGTACTCAACATCAGGAATTTTCTTAGCTTCTTCTTCAAATATCTCAATAAATAGATTTCCAATTATTTTTCTTTTTTTCTCTGGGTCTGTTACTCCTTTTAGTGCTTCTAAAAATCTGTCCTTTGCATCAACAACAATCAGGGGAATGTGGAAGTTATCTCTGAATGTTTTTTCTACCTGTTCCCTTTCCCCTTTCCTTAAGAGACCGTTATCAACAAATATACAGGTAAGATTATCCCCAATTGCATTGTAAACGAGGACTGCAGCCACAGAAGAATCAACACCACCAGACAAGGCACAGATAGCCTTTTTATCTCCTACCATTTCTTTTATTTCTCTCTGTTTTTCCATAAGAAAACTTCCCATAGTCCAGTCTTGCTTACAACCAGCAATTCTAACAGCAAAATTTTTCAGTATTTCTTTTCCCATATAGGTGTGAGAAACTTCAGGGTGAAACTGGACTCCCCATATCTTCCTTTCCTTGTTTCTTATTGCAGCGTAAGGAGCATTAAATGTTCTTGCTATTGTTTCAAATCCTTCAGGAAGCTTTGTTACTTTATCTCCATGACTCATCCAGACGTGGATATTATTTGGAATTTCATAAAATAAATCTTCGTGGTCTAATATTTCAATTTCAGCTTTTCCGTATTCGTGTTTGTCAGCTTTTACAACTTCCCCACCAAAATGGTGTGTGATAAGTTGAAGTCCATAACATATTCCTAAAATAGGAAGCCCTAAGTCATAAACTCTTTCATCAGGTTTTGGAGCATCAGGTTCATAGACTGAAGCTGGACCCCCAGAAAAAATTATTCCTTTTGGATTGTGTTTTTTAATTTCCTCAACTGGAGCATTAAAAGGTAAAATTTCACTGTAAACATTTAGTTCTCTAATTCTTCTTGCTATTAGTTGTGTATACTGTGAACCGAAATCTAAAATAACAATACCTTGATGTTCCAAGATAGTTTCTCCTTTAAAATTTTTTGAAATTTCCTTTAAATATTGAAAAATATAGGCAAATATTATAACATTCTAAGTATTAAATTTAATAATATGGGAAAGAAAAAGCCAGATTATAAGCTTATAGATTACGATGATAAATATGAGTCTAAATTAATTGAAGTTATATTTGATGCATATCAGGATATCCCAGAGTACGGTGAACCTACCACAAAAAAGGCAAAAAAGTATCTAAACTGGTTAAAAAACCATTCTACATTTTTTAAAATTATGCTTATTGGAAACAGGGTAGCTGGATTTATTGCCGCTGATACAGAATGGAAAAAGAAAAATAGTGAAAAGATTGGTGAAATACACGAGTTAAGTATAAGAAAAGAGTTCTGGGGAAAAGGTTTAGGTCATATTCTTTTAGATGAGGCTTTGAAATACTTTAAAAATTTAGGAATCAAAAAAGTAAGGCTTTGGGTTGGAGAAAAAAATAAATCAGCAATAGATTTTTATAAAAAACACGGTTTTAAAGAAACAGGCAAAACTCATTTAGGTTGGGTTAGAATGGAAAAAAGATTATAAAACACCTTTGTCATTTTTTCTAAATCTTTAATTGAGATGTTTTCCCTTTCTGTGTGGCAGTCAGCAAGGCTTCCGAAACCAAATATTGAACAGTCTTTAACAACTTTTGATATGTTTGCTGCATCTGTCCATGAAGGCATAACTCCTTTTTTTGCAGGTTCTTTCAAAGCTTCTTCAT
>JALSSE010000178.1 GCA_026984415.1 Hydrogenothermaceae bacterium
TTTGAAAAATTAGGATTTAAAGTATCAGATAAATCAGAATTTCCTCAAAAAGTATGGACAGAATGTATCCACTGTGTAAAATTTAATGATTGCCACGAAATACCAGTTTCTTTAGAGTTAAAATGAAAAACATTTTTTTAATCAGACACGGACAGAGTGAATACAATGCAAAGAAGATAATACAGGGGCATATAGATACTGCTTTAACACCTTTAGGTTTTGTTCAGGCAAGGCTTGCAGGTGAAGCATTAAAAAAACATAACATACAAAAGATAATCAGTTCCGATTTAAGAAGGGCTTATCAAACTGCAACAGTTATTGGAGATGTATTAGACTTACCTGTAGAAGTAGATGAAAGAATTAGAGAAATGCATTTTGGAGAATGGGAAGGTAGAACATACGAACATATTTACGCAAATAACTTTGAAGATTTTAAAAACTGGTTAAAAAGCCCTGTTGCATGTCCATTACCATCTCAGGAAGATATAAATGAATTTACAGATAGATTAAATTCTTTTTTAAGCTATATTTTAAACTTACAGGAAAAAAATATTGCAGTTGTAGGACACGGCGGTTCAATACAGGGAATTATCTGTTTAGCCTGCAATATTGGTATAGAAAATATATGGGGTTTAATGCACAATAACACAGGTATTTCCTTAATTAAATTAAATGAAAGACATTGCGGCGAAATTAAATTTTTAAACGATAGCGAACATATTGACATTGTTATGTAATGAAAATATAGTTTATATATATTTTACAAGGAGGAATAAAATTGGAATCAACAAACACAACAGTATCATTAAAACATAAACCTTCATATATAGAGGCTGCTTTACTTGTACTTGGTGTTGTTGCATTTATTGGAATTATTACATCAGCAGCTATTCTGAGTAAATCTTTTGGTAATGTGATAGTATTCCAGATAAGTGGTGTTGTCTATGGAGTTGCTGCAATTCTATATATAGCCCAGTTTGTATTTAAAAATGAAAAAGTTGGAAAAATAGCAACCTTAACACTATTTACTGGTTGGATTATCCAGTCAACAGGATTTTTTATTAGAGGAATTGAAGCTTATAACATTGGTGTTTTCCATCCACCGTGGACAAATCTTTATGAATCTTTAATGTTTTTCCCTTGGCTTGCAACGGCTGTCTATCTTTACATTGAGAGGGAATATAAAACAAGGGCAGTAGGGGCATTTTTTGTTCCAGTGGTTGCTTTTCTTGTTATATGGGGACATAAATTTAACACAGATATTGGTCCTTTAATGCCTGCACTGAGAAGTTATTGGCTTTACATCCACGTTTTAGCTTCATTTGCAGGATACGCAGGATTTTCTGTTGCCTTTGGAGCATCTCTGGCTTATTTAATTAAAGACAATGCAGAACATAACGTAGAAGTAAAACCTTGGCACTACGTAGCATTTTTAGTATTGGGAGTAATCCTTTTTGTTTTAGGTTATGTTGTTTTAACAGGTGCAAGGGATTTAAAAACAATGTTTTTAGGTATTTTACTGATAGGTGTTCTTCTGGCATTCCTGTATTTTGCAACGTATGTTTTAAAACCAATGGGAAATTTACTGCCAAGAAAAAATCTACTTTCAGAAATAACATTAAAAGCAGTTGCGATATCTTTCCCAATATGGACTGCTGCAATAATATTAGGTGGTGCATGGGCTAACGAAGCATGGGGAAGTTATTGGAGCTGGGACCCAAAAGAAAACTGGGCATTAATTGTATGGCTGTTTTTTGCAGCTTATATCCACGGAAGAACTATTGGAAAATGGAAAGGTAAAAAAGCTTCATGGATTGTTGTTGCTGGATTTGTGATGTTATTAATCTGTTATTTTGGTGTTAACCTTTACTTCCCGGGATTACACAGTTACGCAACAGAATAAAAATCAATCAGGAGCCTAAAGGCTCCTTTCTAAAATTCAATTGAAAATCTCCTTTCAACACCTAAATTTTGAGTTATTAAATTAATTCTTTGTATAATAAAGGATAAACTGCTGTATTTAGGAGAAAATATGGAAACAGTTAAAATTATTATAGATGGTCAGGAAATAGAAGTCCCTAAAAATATCACAATTTTAGAAGCAGCAAAAAAGCTAAACAAATTAATTCCAACATTCTGCTACCACGAAAAACTCCCTATCTTTGGCGGATGTAGAATGTGCCTTGTTTATGATAAAAAACTAAACGACACAGTTATAGCGTGTGGAACTTACGTTTATGATGGATTAGAAGTAGAGACAATGAACGATAGGGTTTTTAACGATAGAAAATTCATACTTGAAATGCTTTTTACAAGACATCCCCTTGACTGTCCTACCTGTGATAAAGCTGGAGAATGTGACCTTCAAAACTGGGGAACTTACTATGGACCACAGATAAATGTTTTACCACTTACACCTTTTGATAAAATCAGACCAGAGGAAGACTGGCAGAGTAATTTTTTAGAGTTCGTCTCAAACCGATGTGTTTTATGTCTGAAATGCACAAGTGTTTGTGATAATGTAGTAAGTGCCCACACCCTATTTCAGGAAGAAAGGGGATTTGAAATACTAATTTCTCCAAACGAAAAACCTATGGATACAGAAAGCACCTGTGAAATGTGCGGCCTCTGTGTAGATGTATGCCCTGTAGGCGCTATCTTGTTTAAACCTTTTGAACACTGGACAAGGGCATGGCTATTAAAAGAAAAGGTAACCTACTGCGGAATGTGCAGTATGCAATGTCCTGTAGCAATAGATTACGATGAGAAAAAACAAAAAATTTATAGAATACGCTCAACAGCTGATTTGATGGTATGTAATGGGGCATATTTAGGATACGACATCCACGGGAAGAACAGATTAAAAGGTGCATTAATTAATTCAAATCAAGTTTTTACTGAAGATGCGTTAGATAAAATTTCGGAAATTGTAAATGATAACCCTTTAAAAACTGCAATTGTACTATCCCCTTACAGCTCAAACGAAGCAATTGAATCT
>JALSSE010000179.1 GCA_026984415.1 Hydrogenothermaceae bacterium
TTTACATATTTGTATCTAAATTCTTCTTCTGAATAATCCTCTAAATAGAATTTGCCATCTTTATACTTTGGTTCTAATACGGTCTCACCATCAAATGAAGGAAAAAAGTTTGTTATAGTTTCAAAAGCTTTTTGAATTTCCTGAATTTTGTTAATATCATTAACTTTATTTTTTGATATATAAACATTAACTAAAGCTCCCCACATAGTCCAACCGGGAATGAAAATTTCTGTTTCTGAAACCACTCCCCACTCAAATTTTCCTATATGTATAGGTTGTTTTTGTTTAAAAATTAATTTATACCAGCACATTTTAATCTCCTAAAGCTTTGGCATGGTATCTTGCATAAATTAGAGTTTTTTCTATTAGTTGCTTTAAAAACAAAATTTTGTGAATGTCTTTAGATATGATTTGTAAGTAAATTGATGTTTCTTTAATAAATTCTTTCGTCAAATAATTTCTTATTTCGTTCTTTAATTTATTTCTTTTTTTCTCTTTTTCTACATCTGACAGAGTTCCTTCATTAATTTCTTCGAGCTTCTGAGTTAATTCATTTTTTTTGTTTTCTTCTTTTTGTAGTAGCCCATCTATAAAGCAAGTTTGGTAAACCTTATAAAGTAATGGTCTCAATAAAAGTATTAACTTAAAAAGTCTTGGTCTTTTTATAGAAATAGTATCATCATCAATTTTAAAAGCCGTATCTATCTTATCCAAAGCATAAACCCACATGGCATAAACACCATTATTTGATAGAACACCAAGTAATTTGTTAATTTCTGTTTCATCTAAAATTTTTTCACTTACTATCTCATAAGATATTCTGCTTATTAAAGCTTCTATATTATTCATTGTTCTCCTCCTGTGTAGGAGATTGTCTATTTTCTGATTTAAGGACATTAATTTTCAATCTTCCAAATCCCCTCGTTGTCATTCCACCAATTCCTAAAGTTTCATAAAAATGTTTACTTTCTTTTAATGCATTTTCTAATTCCTCAGTTTCAGGAAGAGGTTTAAGTTTTTCTTCTAAATCTTCAAATCCTTTTTTATCAAAAATTCTTATTTCTCCATAAAATATTGTCCCTCTTGGGATTGCTTCTGAAGTAAATAATGCTCTTTCTTTCGCTGCACCAGTAATTGGGTCTATTGAAACGGAAGTTCTAACTTCAAGGTTAGAGTTAACTATGTGAGAGAATAAGTCTTCTGGAACAATAATTACATCTTCAGGAGTTAATTTGAAATTTTCAAAATCAAAGTTTTTTAATTCTTCAATATTATGTTGTCCTTCTACTTCTAAATATAACCAGCCTAAATTTAAGTATCCCTCGTCACCTTGTTTAGTTCTTATTTTATTTTCAGATGGTGCTTCCTCTTCTATGCTTATTTCATTTAATTTTGAAACTGTAGTTATCCATTTAGTTCCTCTATATGTAAATACAGGAAAAAATAAAATATTTAAATCACAAAAAAATAGCATTCCTTGCCAGCTTATATCTCTTTTAGAAAAACCAAATCCCTTACAGACTATGCAGTGTCCGCAATGTCCAGTGTTTTCTTCACTATCACTATTTTTATCAGGAGTATCATCTTGTCCAGCACATTTGATTCTCATTATTTGATTACCAACAAATCCTTTCCAACTGGAAGGTTTAATATCAGATGAAGATATATTTTTCCAATTATAATTTTCTAATTTTTCTCCTATCGTGTTGCCGTTTTCATTTTTAATATCTTGCCATTTTGGTTGTTTATCTTTTATATCCTTTAATGCCTCTAAAACCACATAATATCTCCAGGTTCCAGCTAAACTACTACCAGGAATTTTAGGAATATTAGTTA
>JALSSE010000180.1 GCA_026984415.1 Hydrogenothermaceae bacterium
TGCCGTTTCGGTTGCTTCCCACACTTTTGGAGACGGCTGTAAATCAGGTTCTCCAATCTCAAAATGAATAGTATCAGAATACTGGTTAGCCTTTTTAACTATATCCATAACTATAAACGGTTTTATTTTATCTAACTTACCCATCTATCAATATTCTCCAAAAACCCTTTCATAAATGTAAGGAACATTTTTTAAGAAAGCATTTACATCAAAGATTTTGTCTAATTCTTCTTTTGTTAAATAACTCATAACTTCTTCATCCTGTAAAAGTGCATCTTTAAACATTAATCCTTCTGTATCCCAAGCCCTCATAGCATTTCTCTGGACTATGTCGTAAGCCCTATCTCTGGATAAACCTTTCTCAACAAGAGCAACAAGAACTTTTGAAGAAAAGTAAAGTCCTTTTGATAAATCCATGTTTTTCTTCATTCTTTCTGGGTAAACAACAAGACCTGATAAAACTTTAGTAGTAAGCTCAAGTATATAATCAAGGGCAATTGCAGAATCAGGCATAACTATCCTTTCAACTGAAGAATGGGAAATGTCCCTTTCGTGCCATAAAGCTATATCTTCCATTGCTGGAATTGAGTTTGCTCTTATAACCCTTGCAATACCTGTAATTCTTTCACATGTAATTGGGTTTTTCTTGTGGGGCATTGCAGAAGAGCCCCTCTGCCCTTTCTTAAAAGGTTCCTGTGCTTCTAAAACTTCTGTCCTCTGTAAATGTCTTATCTCAACTGCTATTTTCTCCAAACTTGATGCAGTTATTGCCATTGCTGTCATAAATTCTGCGTGTCTGTCCCTCTGGACAACCTGATTTGATACAGGTTCTGGTCTTAAACCTAATTCTTCAAGGGCTAACTTTTCTAAATCTGGTGGAATATTTGAGTAAGTTCCGACAGCCCCTGAAATCGCCCCAACAGAAATACTTTCTCTTGCATTTTCTAATCTTTTTCTGTTTCTTTTTGCCTCTTCAAACCAAAGGGCAAATTTCAATCCAAAAACCATAGGCTCAGCGTGTACACCGTGGGTTCTTCCCATCATAACAGTATTTTTGTATTTAAAGGCATTTTCATAAAGGACAGGTAAAAGTTTGTCTATATCTTCAATAAGTATGTTTATCGCCTCTCTCATTAAAAGACCTAAAGCAGTATCAATTACATCTGAAGATGTTACCCCTAAGTGTATGTACCTCCCATTTTCTCCAACTTGCTCTGCGACTGCTGTAACAAAAGCCAAAACATCGTGGTTGTATATTTTATCTAATTCGTGGATTCTTTCTACAACTTTTTCATCAATGTAAGTTTTTTCTTCAATTTCTCTTAAAGCTTCATCTGGAATTTTCCCAAGTTTGTTCCATGCTCTACATATTGCTATCTCAACATCAAGCCACTTTTGGAATTTGTTAACTTCACTCCATACATTTCCCATCCTTTCAAGTGTATAACGTTTTATCATTTTCCAACCTCTGACAAATAGTTTTGAATACCTTATTTTACAGAAAACTAAAAGGATTTGAAACTAAAAAGAAAATAGTTGATAAAATATCATAAAAATAAATTTAGAGGGAGTTTATGGATTCTAAAATTTTATTGAAATACTCTTTTTTAATTATAGCTGTTTTCATTTTAAGCTTTTTATTTAACTATTTTTTTATACTTTTAGATGAAAAAGGAATAATGAAAATTGGCTCTTTCTTCCATATTGGTCTTTTAGGAATTCTTGTTTTTACACCTTTTATCTTTTTAAATAAAGAAGGGATTACACC
Source organism: Hydrogenothermaceae bacterium (assembly GCA_026984415.1). The sequence goes on from JALSSE010000180.1 coordinate 1,769, forward strand.
AAAAACCTGTATTTTAATTTTAATTGTTTTCAGTTTAATTTCTTACTCTCCCCTTGTTTATCTAAAAAATAACTCTGTAATATTGGTAGAGATTTTTGTCTATGTATCGTTTATCATATATATATCCTGTAAAAACTTGAAAAGAAAAGGAGTAAGATGAAGGAAGAACTAAAAAATAAAATAATCTCAATTTTAGAAAAAAATATTCCAGAAATAAAAGAAGTTGAAAAAAATATAAAATTGGAAACACCAAAAGAGGAAAAATTTGGAGATTTGTCTATTAATGCCGGGTTCTTACTGGCAAAAATTTTAAAGAAAAAACCTTTTGAAGTAGCCAATAAAATAAAGAAAATTTTAGAGAAGGAAGATATTTTTGAAAAAATAGAAGTTGCAGGTGGTTTTGTAAATCTTTTTATTTCAGATAAATATTACTGGGAATTTTTAAAACAGGCTATTGAAGAAAAAGACCAGTACGGAAAAGAAAAAGAAAAAAATAAAGGTAAAACAAATGTTGAGTTTGTAAGTGCAAATCCAACTGGACCTTTACATTTAGGACATGGAAGAGGTGCAGTTGTAGGGAATGTCTTATCAAACCTTTACGACTATTATGGATACATTGTAGAAAGGGAGTTTTACATAAATGACGCAGGAAATCAAATAAAAAAGTTAGGAGAATCAGTTTACGCAAGGTTCAGACAGATAGAAGAACCAGACTACCCTTTTCCAGAAGACGGATATAAAGGTGAATACATAAAAGAGGTTGCATACCATCTATATAAATACGAAAGGGACAAAATACTTTCAATGGTTGATGAAAAACAGGCTGTTGATTTTTGTGCAGAGTTTGCAAAAGAGTACCTGTTAGAAAAAATAAAGGAAGATTTAAAGGATTTCGGTGTAGAATTTGATATATGGTTCAGTGAGAAATCCCTTTACACATCTGGAAAAGTTGATGAAGCAATAGAATTTCTAAAATCAAAAGGTCTTACTTACAAAAAAGAAGGAGCACTCTGGTTAAAAACAACAGAGTACGGAGATGACAAAGACAGGGTGTTGATAAAATCAGACGGTTCATACACATACTTTGCAGGAGATATAGCGTACCATTACGATAAATTTAAAAGAGGCTATGACTTTGTGATGAATGTATGGGGTGCAGACCACCACGGCTATTTCCCAAGGTTAAAGGCAGCTGTTATGGCTTTTGGTGTAAAGGAAGATTG
>JALSSE010000181.1 GCA_026984415.1 Hydrogenothermaceae bacterium
AACAGAAAGGAAATCTACATACAACGGTAAGTATTTTATTTTTCTTTCTTTAAGGTAAAGTCTTATTTCAGGTAATCTTTGAAGGGTTTCTTCGTTTGTTTCTTTTGTTAAATCGTAAAGATAATCAAAATTTAGCTCTGCTGTGAAATATTTGTTGTTGTGGAATATTAAAAGCTGTGATTTTGTATAAGAAAGATATCTTAAGCTTGAATCGTTGTAAAAATCTTCAAAGAAGAATGGGTCACTTGGAAGGTCAAACTGGAAATACCCGTATGTTTTTTTACCAAAGTCAAAGCTTGTATTTGCTTTTATTCTCCATCTATTATGTATTTTTTGTGTATCCCTTTTTTTCCAGAGAACATCTAAATCCTTTTCTGAAAAATAAAAAATATCACCGTTGAAAAGATGTTTTTTATTAAATCTGTTTCTGTAATTCAGGTCTATTCCATTTCCCTGCTTGTTCCTAAAATCGTAGGTTAAAGTAATGTCAGAATTTCTATTAATCACGTAAAAGAAAGGTATTTTTAAAATAATATCGTTGTAAGTGTCCTGTGCTATAGTTGGTACTAAAAATCCTGTTTTTCTTTCAGCAAGTGGATATAAAAAGTAAGGGATGTAAATAACAGGAACTTTAAAAAACCTTAAAGTTAAATTTTTTGCCCTTGCATAATCTTCTTTTTTTAAAGAGATTTTTGAAGCTTTAAAATACCAGTCGTACTGGTTAAATGGACACATAGAAAACTCACCATTTTCAATATAGAAAATACCATCTTCTTTAATTAATGCACCGGCTTTAATAAAGTACTTATCCTGAATTATACCTTTAACTTTATAAACTTCTCCTTCATTTTTAATAGTATCCCACCAGCCTTCAGAACCCTTCATCTCAAGGTCAGGTGTTTTTATGTAAAAGTATTTTTTTAAATAGATTTTTTTTGTTTTTGGGTCATAAATAACTTTAAAGGTTTTAAAAAGGGAATCATCAAAATGAACCTGAACATCACCACTTGCCACTACTTTTCCATCTTTTGTTTTTTCTATTACATTTGCTTCAATTGATACATTCTGGTTTATTCCGTAGCTTTTTAGAGGAAGAAAAAATATTAGTATTAATAAAACTGATTTATATAAAATTGCTTTTTGCAATTGCTTCTCCATTTATTTTAGATTGTATTATTATAATCAAAATATATATTCGTATTCTATTACTAAATAAGAAGGTGAAAAAATGGAAAAACCAAGAGAATGGCTTAGGGAAAAAAGTATAGCAAAGAAAATACTAAAAAATGCAAACATCGTTTTAGAAGTTATAGATGGAAGAATACCTTTTGAAACAAGGAACAAAGTTATTGAAGATTTAGCAAAAGAATGGAAAAAAGATTTAATAGTGGTAATAAATAAAACAGATTTAGTATCTGAAGAATTTTTAAACGAAGTAAAAAGAGAAATTGAAAAAGAGTTTCCTGTAGTTTTATTTTCAGCCCATAAGAATAAAGGGATAAAGGAATTATTAAACAAAATAAAGGAACTTTCAAAAGGTAAAAACCTTGTGAAGATTGGAGTTTTAGGGTATCCAAATGTTGGGAAATCATCAGTAATAAATACTCTTAAAAGGAAAAAAGTTGCAACAACATCACCAAAACCGGGAATGACAAGAGGCGAAAAACTAATAAAACTATTTAACAACGTGTTTTTAATAGATACACCAGGAATAATAACTTTAGAATTTCAGGAAGACTTAGCTTTGAAAGGTTCGTGGATACCTGAAAAATTAGAACAGCCTGTTGATGTTGCAATTAAACTTATAGAAAAGATAGTTGAAAATAAAAAAGAAGCTTTAGAAAATGCTTACAAAATAAAAATTGAGGATACAGACCCAGTTGGCATATTGGAAAAAATTGGAGAAAAATTAAACTATAAAATAAAAGGTGGTGAAATTGATTATGATAGAACAGCAAAGAAGATTTTATGGGACTGGATAAAAGGAAATATAAAAGCCTACTGGAGATAAAATATTAGTCTATTTTTATCAAAAAATATCACATAAATTTTAAATCTTGTAAATACTAACTATCTTCTTTATATTATTTCCAATATAAAAATATATATACTATAATTAGTATACGTGATATATGTAAAGACCTGAAAACTTAGCTATTTATGAAATATTAATATATATAGAGCGGGAAAGGGATATGAAAAGAAGATACAAATTAGGTATTGCTGGAACAATAGCTAAGTTTTTTATCAGGTCAAAATTAACCCCTATTTTAGGGGTTGCTGCATTATGTCTTGGATTTTTTGCCGTTTTTACAACTCCAAGGGAAGAAGAACCTCAAATCGTAGTTCCTATGATAGACATTTTAGTTCCTTTTCCTGGTGGAAGTGCCAAAGAAATAAACCAGTTAGTAACAAAACCTCTTGAAAAGCTGATGTGGGAAATTCCAGGAGTTGAGTATGTCTATTCTTACGCAAGTAATGGCTTTGGGATGACAACTGTCCGTTTCTTTGTAGGTACAGACCCAGAATACGCTCTGGTTCGTCTTTACAGTAAAGTTATGTCTGAATACCATAGAATGCCTATTGGAGCAATGAACCCTATAATAAAAGAAAAGTCTATTAACGACGTTCCAATAGTTGCAATTACCCTGTACAGTGATAAATATAAATCTTATGAAATTAGAAGGGTTGCGGAAGTTGTTGAAGATGAAATAAAAAAATTAACAAACGTTTCAGAAACATTTATATTAGGTTCAGAATCAAGGGAATACATTGTTTATTTTAATCCAGCTAAATTAAATGCATACCACATTTTACTTCCACAGTTAGTTGAATCAATAAGAAAAGCAAATATATCCCTTGTGGCAGGTGAGTTTGATAAAAATAATTACAGGTACGAACTAAAAGCAGGAAAATTCTTTAAAAGGAAAAGGGATATAGAGAACCTCATAGTTACAGTTT
>JALSSE010000182.1 GCA_026984415.1 Hydrogenothermaceae bacterium
GTAATTTTTAAATTCATCTGTTTCTATTCTGTTTAAAGTCTCTATTATCAAACTCATCTTTTTACCTCTTTAATTCTTTACTAAAACCGGTTTTAGAAAAATTACAAGTTCTCTTTTTTCGTGGCTTTTTATGTTTCTCTGGAAAATCTTCCCAATCAAAGGTAAATTTTCAAAATAGGGAATTCCCTCTTTTGTATTTTGTGTGTCTGTTCCTATTAGTCCTCCAATTATAATTAAATCGTTGTTGTGTGCTTTTACGATTGTCCCTGTTTCTTTTACATTTAGAATAGGAGCTTCAGCCTGAACTTTTCCATTTTCTATAAGTTTTTTTGTCCCTTCTATTTTGGAAGAAACGGGAATAATATTTAAGGTTATTGTGTTATCATCATTTATATAAGCAGAAACTCCCAATAAAATCCCATCTAAAACACTACTTCTTAAAAATGTTACTTCCTGTGAGGTGGTCTGTGCTGTCAAGGTTTGAACCTGTTTTTCCCAGAAAGGAACAATTTTTCCTGTTGAAATCATTGCACTTTGACCGTTAAGAACTCTAACCCTTGGATTTGAAAGGGTTTCTACTTTTCCTACTGAAGATAAAGCATTTAAAACCATTGAAAAATCAGCACCTGTAACAGTTACCTGTCCATTTCCAAATGGTAAAGCTAAAGTCTGGGAAATATTTGCAGCAGCTCCAGTCCCTATAAAATCTCTGAATAGAACTGACCAGTCAATTCCATATTCAAACTTATTTGAAAGTGTAACCTCAACAATTTTAGCTTCAATCAATACCTGTTTTCTTGTTTCTTTTTTTATTCTTTTTAAAAATCTGGATATCAGTTTTATTTTGTCTTTAGGGGCTTTTACCACAAGAGTTCCTGTAAATCTATTTAAAGAATAACTTCCATCTTTTCCTAAAATTTGTGAAACATTTTCTTCTATTTGAGAGTAAAAATCATTTATACTTGGTGGACTTTTGTATTTTAAGGAAAAATTACCTCTAAGTTGATTTGACCCTCCTGCACTTCCTCCACCACCAACAGAACCTACCCCAGAAACCTGAGACGCTGCCTGTGCCGAACCTAAAACATCTCCACCTAAAGATACATTGTAATCAGAATTCGTATGAACATAAGGAATATGAAAAGTCTTAACCATTGTTGATTTTACATAGATTACATTTCCCTTTATTTCATAATGAAGTCCTGTTAAATCCATTATTATTTCTATTGCATTTTTTGCTGACGTTTTATTGAAATTTGCAGTAATTTTTTTACTTAAATCAACATCTGGTGCTACTACTAAATTCATTCCAACATCGTTTGCTATTGCATAAAGAAGATTAAGAACAGGTGTATTTCTGGCGTTAAACGAGAAAAACTTGTTTTTAAATGGGTCAAATTGAAGTTGTGGAGGCTTTACTATCCTTGGTGGAGGTGGTGGATTAAATATCCTTTTTTTCTTTTCTTCTTCAACCATAAGATATGTTTGCTTTTTCTCAACAGGCTTTTTTACAATATCTCTTTCCTTAACCTGTTTCTGAGAACATCCACCTATTAAAAATATTAAAAGTAATGATATTATTCTAAAATATAAAGCCATTTCTTTCTCCCAAAGCTATTTATAAGTACCCTGTCTTTTTCTATTCGAACCAATTTTTCATTTGGTGAAATAATATCTCCCTCTGAAAAAAGATTTCCGTCTATTTCTGCAAATTTTCTCCTTGAACCAAGATAAATAAAAGATAGAAAATGTTTCTTTACACTGATTATTTTTGTTCCTTCTATATTTCTAACAGTAATTACTCTGTTTTCCTGATTGGCACTAATAGGTATCAACTGGGCTATTTCTAAAATATTTATTTTTTTCTCTTCAGGAAATTTCATAGAAAGGTATCTTATATATTCATCACTGATTGAGTATCTATTTAAAAAGTTTAGATTAAAATATCTAATAATATTCTCAACAAAGAATGATTTAAAAATAAAAATCCCCCCTACAAGCAGTAAGGGAACAGCTAACATAAAAATATGTTTACCTGATAAATTAAACTTTATACCCATTTTATCCCTTATAAACCTGAATTAGTTTAAACACAACCTTTAAAAATGTCTTATTTTCTGAGGATTTAATTTCAAATTTTTCAACATCTATTAATGGATATTTAGATGATGTTAAATCTTTCAATAATTGTCTCAACTGCCTTTTTGTTTTAACAGGTGTATCTATTGACATTTTTAGAGAAAGTATCTGATTATTATCCTCTATATCTCCAGATAGCTTTGCATTGTTATTAATTAAAAAATAATTGGCTTTTGTTAGGAGTATATCCATAGCTTTTTGTTTGTCTATTGGCTTAACATTAAAATCTTTTACATTTTTCTGTAAAGTAAATAATTTCTTTTTTACTTCTTCAAACTCTATTTTTTCTCTATTTATTTTTGAGATTTTAGAATTGATTTCATCATTTATTTTTGAAATTGAAAAAAATCCAACTATTAAAACGCAAACTAAATTTATTTGTAAAATATAAATTAAATAACGAACCATCACGAAACACCTACATTTTTTGTTAGAGATATATCAATCTTTACTTCTAATTTTTCAAAATTAAATTTTGTATTATTTTTTAAACTCCAGTTTTTTGAAAATATATCTAATTCACTTTTTAATTTTTCTTTGAAACTAATAAAATCTTTAAGATTTTGAAACTGCTTTTTAGAAATCAACCTTATTTTTAACATTCCGTTTTCTTTATCTATTATTAAATTCTCAATCGTTGTTCCTGATACAAGACTTTTTAACTGGCTAAATACGGGGAAAATATTTTTATCTTCAACTGTAGATAAAGTGTTAAAATATTTCATGTAAAAATCTAAATCTTCAACTGGAATTTTATAATTCTCTTTAAATTTCTGGATTTCTTTTTTTATCAAACTGTACTTT
>JALSSE010000183.1 GCA_026984415.1 Hydrogenothermaceae bacterium
CATAACAAGGTTCATATCAACTTTTGCCGATGAATCTTCTTTAAAATTTAAATCTAAAACAACTTCATTCCCAACAACTCCAGTACTGACAGCAGCTATGAAATCTTTCAGTGGATTTGATTTTATTTTTTTCTTTTCAACAAGTTTAATCATTGCATCGGCAACTGCTATAAATGCGCCTGTAATTGCTGTAACTCTCGTTCCTCCATCTGCCTGAATAACATCACAATCAACCCATAAAGTTCTTTCACCTAATTTTTTTAAATCAACAACACCCCTTAAAGAACGACCAATTAACCTTTGTATTTCATGGGTTCTTCCAGAAGGAGCACCTCTAACAATTTCCCTTATGTTTCTACTTTCTGTTGCCCTTGGAAGCATAGCATATTCGGCGGTAATCCACCCCTGTCCACTTCCTTTTAAAAATGGTGGGACTTTTTCTTCCACTGAAGCTGTGACTATTACTTTTGTGTTTCCAATTTCAATCAGTACTGAACCTTCTGCGTGTATGTTAAAATCTCTTACTATACTTACTTTTCTCAGTTGTAAAGGTTTTCTTCCATCTGGACGCAATAAAATTCCTCCTAATTCTTAATTTAAAACATAAAATTTTATCACATTTGGTTTATAATATTTACCCCAATGAGAAATCAAGGATTAAAATTGAAAGGTATTGTAAAACAATCATTTTCACGGTTTATCAAAGATTACGAAAAGGAAGCTCACATTCAGAAAAAAACAGCCAAGATAATACTAAATCTTTCAAAGAATTTAAAGGGAAAAGGTATAGATTTAGGTTGTGGAACAGGTTTCCTTTTTAATGAAAATAAAGATATTGTAGGAACTGATATATCTTTTGAAATGGTAAAAAAGTATAGAGAAAAAAATCCTTTTGCTGTTGTTGGAGATATAGAAAACTTACCATTTAAATCAAATTCTTTTAATTTTGCAATATCAAACTTTAGCTTACACTGGACAGATTTAGAAAAAACTATTTTAGAGGTTAGAAGAGTACTCAAATCTAATTCTTATTTTGTATTTAATATTCCTGTCAAAAACAGTTTAAATATTGTTCATAAAATATTAAAAAAGGAGAATTTTGAGTTTTTATCAGAAAAAGAGGTACTGGCAATTTTGGAGAACAACAGATTTTTAATTGAAAAACATTTCACTAAAGAGTTCACTTTAGGTTTTAAAAACACAGATAAATTTTTAAAACATATACACAAAACAGGCTCTATGGTTGGAAAAGAAGGAAAAAGCCTTGGTGAAAAAAGAAAAATTGTTAAAGCATTTCAAAATTACAAAAAGCCTGTATTTCTCAATTATAGATTGCTGTTTGTAGTTTCTAAAAAAGTTTAGTCTAAAATTTCCCCAACTACATCATATTTATCTACAACATCTTTGATTTTAGCTTTTACAAAATCACCAGTTTTAACAGGTTCGGTAGTTTCTAAGATAGTTAAACCATCTATTTCAAATGCACTCCTATAGCTTCTCCCAACAGGTAAAGTTTCCCATTCTTCAGAAAATCCATCAATCAATATTTCTAACTCTTTGCCAACCAATTCTTTATTTTTGGATTCTGTTATGTCGTCTTGAATTTCCATAATTTCATTTCTTCTTCTAATCTTTTCTTCTTGAGGTACAGTATCTTCAAAAGTTTTATATGCAGGTGTTCCTTCCTCATGGGAGTATGTAAAAACCCCTAACCAGTCAAATTTAGCATTCTGGATAAATATTTTCATTGCTTCAAAATCTTTTTCTGTTTCTGATGGAAATCCAACGATAACAGATGTTCTTATTGCTGCTTCTGGAATGTATTTTTCTTTCCATTCAAGGATTTTTTCTATTCTGTGTTTTCTGTATCCACGGAGCATATCCTTTAGGAGTTTATCTTCAGAGTGTTGTATAGGCATTTCAAAATATTTGACAACTTTCTCACTATCCCTTATCTGTTTTATGAAATCTTCATTAACAGTAGTTGGGTATAAGTAGTAAAGCCTTATCCATTTAATTCCATCTACTTTTTCTAACTCTCTTATTAAATCCCAGAGTTTTGGTTTTCCGTATATATCAGTTCCATAATAACTTGTGTCCTGTGAAACAATATTTAGTTCTTTTACTCCACTGTCTGCTAAAAATTTTGCTTCTTCAACTAAACTTTCAATTGTTCTACTTTTATGTTTACCTCTTATATTTGGAATTGCACAAAATCCACAGGTATGGTCACAACCTTCAGATATTTTCAGATAAGCTGTGTGTTTTGGTGTTGTTATTATTCTATTCATATATGGAGGTGTTTCTATTTTTGGAGTTAATCCAAGTTGGATAGGAATATCACTTTCTTTTTTCAAATCTACAAACAGGTCAATTTCTGGTATTTCCTTTTCTAATTCTTCTTTATACCTTTCAACAAGACAGCCAGTAACAACTATTTTTTTATCTTTAGAATTTTCTTTTAACTGGGATACTTCAAGTATTGTATTTATAGATTCTTCCTTTGCAGTGTCTATAAATCCACAGGTGTTAACAACAATAACATCAGCTTCTTCCACATTGTTTACAAATTCTGTACCTGAAGCATTAAATTGACCCATTAACATTTCTGTATCAACCAGATTTTTAGGACAACCTAAACTTATAACACCTACTTTAATGTTCTTTTTATTCAAAATTAACCCTCTTTTGCCAAAATAAATTAGGATAGATTAACGGCTAAATATTATAACTTTAGAATTACTTTATGTCTTTTTTTATATTACCGAATATAAAATAAAAAAGGAAAATTTCAATGATTTTAAAAAATGTAGACGATAAATCGGAGATAATTAACAACTTAAAGAAGTTATTAAATCATCCCAAAATCTATCCTTCTAAAAAGAAACAAATTGATTTTGAAATTTACAAAATAAAAAAAGGATG
>JALSSE010000184.1 GCA_026984415.1 Hydrogenothermaceae bacterium
CGGCGTCTGTCCCATTTATGTCAAGGGTTGGGTCTGCTTCTGCATATCCTAATTCCTGAGCTTCCTTTAAAACATCTTCAAAATTTTTACCTTCTTTATACATACTTGTTAGGATGAAATTTGTTGTTCCATTTAAAATTCCATAAATATTCTTAATATCATTTGCAACAAGACCCTCCCTTAATGCTCTTATTATTGGAATTCCACCTGCTACAGCAGCTTCAAAACCAATCCTTATACCTTTTTCTTCTGCTTTTAAAAATATTTCTTTTCCTGCCTCTGCCAGTAATGCTTTATTTGCTGTTACTACATGTTTATTTTTATTTATAGCATCTTCAAACAGTTTAAGGGGAAATTCAATTCCTCCAACAAGTTCAGTGACAATATGAATATCTTTGTCTTCTAATATTTCTTCTAAACTATTGGCTTTTTGGTTCTCTTTTAATGGAAATGTAAACTCTTTGTTCCAGTTTCTTGTGAAAACCTTTTTTAGATTTATTTCAATTCCTGCCTTTTTCTTTATGATTTCTTTCTTTTCTTCTAAAATTTTTGCAACACCGTTTCCTACTACACCATACCCAACAATTGCAACATTAATCTGTTTCAATATTACCTCCATTTATTTTGGTAATTTTATAATTATATTATAAATTTTTGAATATTTAGAATTTTTAAATTTATTCTATTATAATAATAAATTAATATCGTTAATAGAGGTGGAAATGTTTAAGCTATACAATCTTTTTAATTTGGTAGTAGAAGGAACAAACCCTTTATCTGATACTACTCCTGAGCAGTGTGACCCATATTCATCTTTTGGAGTTTTTTGTAATACCAATTCTATATGGGAAGGTATTTTTGTAATTTTAGGTGTTATTTTACTTGTTGCAGTTTCTCTGTGGTTTGTTAAGAAAAATCAGGAAGCAAATGGGAGAGAGTTTAAATAAGAGTTTAAATATTTTTAATGAAATTCGTTCACTTCATCTATCTCAATATTTTCTTTTTTCTTACTTTTTAACTTTTTAGCCTCTTTAGGAACTTCAACTAAAATATATTTTGCAATAGCTTTTGCATGTTCAAAAGGAATATCAAACGGTGGCATATAGGCAAAACCTGGCCAATTTGCTGGATTAGGATGTATTATAAGATTGGCAACTTTATTGATTGCTTTTTCACTATTTCCGTATTTTTTGGCTATATCTACTAAAGATGGACCTACTAATCTACTATCTATACCATGGCATGAAGTGCAGGAATACCTTTCAAACAAAGTTTTTCCATCTTGAGCGAATGTTGAAAAACTTATAAATATGACGCAGAGTAAAGAAATTATTTTTTCCATATTCGTAAAAAAATACCCCCTTTAACAGAGGGTATTTAAAAGATTTATTTTACACTTAAAATATAATCAGCAAGAGCTTTTAACTGGTCATCTGGTAAATGCTTTACTTTGTTTAGCTGACCCTTCATCATCATAGCTTTTTTAGGGTCAACAATAGCTGCAGTTTTACCCTTTAAGTAAGATACTAACTCAGCCTCTTTACCAGCATACGCTTTTGCAATATCTGCTAAAGCAGGTCCTACTGTGTGTACTTTTTCTTTATGGCAAGTTCCACAACCTTTTGATTTAAAGATTGTAGCACCATCTGAAGCCATAGAAGCAGTTGCTATTACAAACAATCCTGATACTGCTGCCACTACTTTTTTCATAACCTAACCTCCTATAATTAAATTAATGGCTTAATATAAAATCTGCCAATGCTTTTAGTTCTTCATCTGAAAGTTTTTTTGTTGTATTTAATTGGGGCATCATAATTGGAAACTTAGCCGGGTCAACAATAGCCTTTCCGTGTCCTTTTAAAAATTCTATCAACTTGTCTTCTTTTCCTTTGTAAGCAGATGCAATTTTCTTCAGTGATGGTCCTACTGTGTCAGCTGTTGGGTTATGACATGAAGCACAGCCTTTTGATTGAAATATCGTTTTACCGTCTGCTGCGAATGTTGTAGATGCTACAAATAACAATCCTAATATTGTTGAAAAAAATATTTTTCTCATCTTTCTACCTCCTTAGGTAGTTTTAATGGCTTACAATAAAATCAGCAAGGGCTTTTAATTGGTCTTCTGGTAATGCCTTAGTAGTATTTAATTGAGGCATCATTATTGCGAATTTAGCTGGGTCTACTTTTGCTTTTCCCTGTCCTTTTAAGAATTTTATTAATTCATCTTCATGACCTTTATAAGCAGCTGCAATTTTCTTTAGTGCTGGTCCTACTGTATCAGCTGTTGGATTGTGGCATGCAGCACAGCCTTTTGACTGAAATACAGTTTTACCATCAGCTGCAAATGTTGCTGATGCTGTTAAAGCTAAACCAATTAATCCTGACAATAGTAATTTTTTCATATTTCTACCTCCAAAATTTATAAAGTTTATTTAAATAACATATTACAATTTTTATATAAAATCAAATTCTAATTAATGACATTAATATATTCAATATTTATAATACAGCTTATTGAATATATCCTGTGCTATAATTCAATATTATCAACGTAAAGAGGTGTAAAAATATGAAGGCATCAAAATACTTTATTCAAACAATGAAGGAAACACCTTCCGAAGCAGAAGTTCCAAGCCATATTTATTTATTAAGGGCTGGATACATAAGAAAAGTTGCAGCAGGAATTTATGACTATTTACCTTTAGGATTGAAAGTTTTAAAAAAGATAGAAAACATAATAAGAAAACATATGGATGAAGCTGGAGCTTTAGAAGTACTGCTCCCAATATTAACCCCAGCAGAGTTATGGAAAGAAACAGGAAGATGGGATGTTTACGGTAAAGAGTTATTCAGACTAAAAGATAGACACGAAAGGGACTTTGCCCTTGGTCCAACCCACGAAGAAACAATAACAGACCTTG
>JALSSE010000185.1 GCA_026984415.1 Hydrogenothermaceae bacterium
TCAGTCAAATGCAGAAAATCTAAAAAATAAGCCTGCTTTATTTGAAGAAGATTTAAAAATATCCCATAAAGAGTTGAAAGAAAAAGTTGACTCTTTAGCCAGATATTTTGAGCTGATAGGTGTAAAAAAAGGCAGTCATGTTGCTATACTGTTGGGAAATTCAAAAGAATTTATTTACTCATTTTTAGCAATTGGAAAATTAGGGGCAGTTCCTATTCCAATTAATACATTTTTAAAACACGATGAAATCCAGTACATACTTGATGATAGTGATGCGACTGTTCTTATTACTGAAACAAAATTTCAAAAAGAGTTAAAAGATGTTTTTGATAAAACAAAAATCCAGAAAATTTTATGGACAGATGATTATAAAAATTTTGATGAAAGGAATTTACCTTTTCAGGAAGGGCTGACAATAAAAGATTATGAGCATATAGTTCCTCAGGGTCATTTGGATGATACATCTGTAATTTTATACACTTCTGGAACTACAGGAAAACCAAAAGGTGTAATGCTTTCCTATAGAAGTATATTTTCTAATATTGAAAACATAACAGCCCTTGGTAAATTAACCTACAAAGACAGATTCATAGTATATCTGCCGATGTTTCATACTTTTACACTTACAGCAACAGTTTTGCTTCCACTTTATTTAGGAAGTCCGTTAGTTATAATAAAATCAATTCTTCCATTTTCAAATATTTTTAAACAGACTTTACTGAAAAGGGTAACTATTTTTATGGGAGTTCCTGAAGTTTTTAATGCTCTATCAAAAGCAAAACTTCCGTGGTATTTTATGATGTTCCATAAAATGAGATTTTTTGTTTCTGGTGGTGCCCCCCTGTCTAAAGATACATTGAAAAAAATGAGGGAAAAGTTTACAAGGACTACCCTTTTAGAAGGTTATGGGTTAAGTGAATGTTCCCCTGTTGTAGCACTGAACTTGCCAACAAAACAAAAGGATTTATCAGTTGGACCACCTTTACCAGATTATCAGGTTAAAATTGTTAATGATGAACTGGTGGAAGTTCCACAGGGTGAAATTGGGGAAATAATAGTAAAAGGCGACTGTGTTATGAAGGGGTATTATAAAAATCCCCATGCAACGGAAGAAACAATTGTTAATGGGTGGTTGCTTACGGGGGATTTAGGTTATGTAGATGAAGATGGTTTTATTTTTATTGTTGATAGGAAAAAGGATTTAATTATTTCTAAAGGGATAAACATTTACCCAAGGGAAATTGAAGAACTTTTAAACTTACACCCAAAGATTGAACAGTCTGCTGTTGTTGGAAAAAAAGATGATAATTACGGTGAAGTTCCAGTTGCTTTTATAAAGTTAGTAGAAGATGTAAATAAAGAAGAATTTAACGAAAAAGAGATAAAAAATTACTTAAAAGAGAAGCTTGCAAATTATAAAATTCCTAAAACAATTTATGTTCTTGACGAATTACCTAAAAACGCTACAGGTAAGGTTTTAAAAAGGGTATTAAAAGAAAAAGTTAACAATGGGGAATTTGGATAAATTTAGACAAAATTTTGCCTAAAGATAATCTATTTAAAGTTGTTGTATAATCTTTTGAATTTGATAAAGAGGGATTTTTATGGTGCCCAGGGTGGGAGTCGAACCCACACGCCCATACGGGCACTACCCCCTCAAGATAGCGCGTCTGCCGATTCCGCCACCTGGGCAATGGATAGATATTATAGTCAAAAGGAGTAGGTTTTGCAAGTAGTAATTTTAACAGAAGGGGCTGATTTAGATGCTCTCTCTTCTGCTTATGGGATAACATTATTATACGATAATACATACATTCTCCTTCCAAACTCTATAAGTTCTTCTGTAAGGTTTGTACTAAAAAGGTACAAACATAAGTTTAAAGGTAGGCTTATAAAATTAGAAGATATTGATATAAAAAGTTTAAAAAAGATTTTTTTAGCAGACACAAACAATATTTTTGCTGTAAAAAAACGTTATCCGGAGCTTTTTAAAAGAAATTTAAAAATTGAAATATACGACCATCATCCTAAAAAAAGGGTTTTTGATAAAAATTGCATTTTGCATATAGATAGTGTTGGAGCTGCAACAACCCTGATTATTGAAGAAATACAGAAAAAAGAAATAAAAATTGACCAGAAAGATGCCACTATACTTTCTTTTGGTCTTTACGAAGATACAGGTTCCTTTACCTACAATATGACAACAGAAAGGGATTTTTACGCAGGGGCATTTTTAGTAAAAAATGGGGCTGACCTTAATATTGTAAGGTATTTGATAGAAGAAAAAATAGATGAAGATAAAATAAAAATAATAGAACAGCTTGTAGAAAATATTCATTTTCTCTATGTAAAAGACAAAAAAATAATAATAACTTCTGCAAGTTATGACAGGTATGTACCAGATTTATCCGCTTTTTTTCACGTAATAAAACCTTTTGAAGAAGCAGATGCAGTTTTTGCTGTTGTTAATTTAAGGGGAAAAATAACAATAATAGGAAGGTCATCAACCAAAAAAATACACGCAGGAAAAGTCCTTTCAATATTTGGAGGTGGAGGACATTACGCAGCTGCAAGTGCAAATATAAAAGGTTTTACGACAAATGAAATAATTAAGATTTTAGAAGAAATTCTTTTGAAAGAAGGGTACTCTGAATTAACAGTAGAAAAAATAATGTCAAAAGATATTTTTATTGCTAAAAAAGATACACCAATAAAAGACATAAAAGGGAAATTAGACGATTATCCTTTAATTATAGTTGTAGATGAAGACCAAATTTTTGCAGGGATAGTTTTACAAAAAATAATTAAAGATGCCTTAAAACATGGTTTAAAAGAAACACCTGTTGAAAATTTCCTTATAGATAATGTGATTGTTTTCAGTCCTGAAACATCATTAATAGAAGCAGAAGAA
>JALSSE010000186.1 GCA_026984415.1 Hydrogenothermaceae bacterium
CACCTGAGTGTTTTGCCATCAAACCACGCATTCCAGCAAGCTGTCTAATCTGGTCTTTACTACCTCTCGCACCTGATGATGCCATCATATAAACAGGGTTAAATGTACCTGGATATTCTTTCCCATTTTCTACCCTTTTTGAGTTCTCAAGTTCTTCAAACATTAATTTTGCAACTTCATTAGTAGTTTGCGACCATATATCAATAACTTTGTTGTGTCTTTCTCCTTTTGTAATTATTCCATCTACATACTGTTGCCATACTTTTTCAGCTTCTTTTCTTGCTTTTTCAACAATTTCCCATTTCTTTTCAGGAACAACCATATCCGATATAGAGATAGATATTCCAGACTTTGCAGCAGATTCAAATCCTAATTTTTTTATTTTATCTAAAGTCTGAGCTGCTATTTCATTTCCAAACTGTTCATATATCTCAGAAACAATCTGTGAAACTTTCTTTTTATTCAGTACTTCGTTAACAAATTTATAACCTTCAGGAAGTATTTCGTTAAAAATTATTCTTCCAACTGTTGTTTCTATTAACTTTCCATCTATTTTCACTTTTATTTTTGCTAAAAGGTCTATTTTTCCTAAATCGTATGCCAGTTTCGCTTCGTCTGGATCACTGAATATTTTACCTTCTCCTTTTGCACCTTCTAATTCCTGAGTTATATAGTGGGTACCTAAAATCATATCCTGAGAAGGCATTGTTATAGGCTTTCCATGGGCTGGAGAAAGTATATTTTGAGTTGATAACATTAAAACATAAGCTTCCATCTGGGCTTCAACTGAAAGGGGAACGTGAACTGCCATCTGGTCTCCATCAAAGTCTGCGTTAAACGGAGGACAGACAAGTGGATGAAGCTGGATAGCTTTTCCTTCAACAAGTTTTGGTTCAAATGCCTGTACTGACATCCTGTGTAAGGTTGGAGCCCTGTTTAAAAATACAGGGTGCTGATTAACTACTTCTTCTAAGCATTCCCAGACTTCTGGAACTTTTTCTTCAACCATTCTTTTTGCATTTTTTATAGATGTGGCATATCCCTTTTCTTCAAGTCTTCTATAAATAAATGGCTTAAATAGCTCAAGAGCCATCTGTTTAGGAAGACCACACTCGTGCATTTGTAAATCTGGACCTACAACAATAACAGAACGACCAGAGTAGTCAACCCTTTTTCCTAAAAGGTTTTGTCTGAATCTACCCTGTTTTCCCCTTAAAGAATCTGAAAGTGATTTTAAAGGTCTGTTATTCTGGGTAACAATTCTTCCTCTTCTTCCATTGTCGATAAGTGCATCAACAGCTTCCTGAAGCATTCTTTTTTCATTTCTTATAATTATCTCTGGAGCATCAAGTTCTATTAATCTCTTTAACCTGTTGTTTCTGTTTATAACTCTTCTGTAAAGGTCATTTAAATCTGAAGTAGCAAATCTTCCACCATCAAGAGGAATTAAAGGTCTTAAATCAGGTGGAAATACAGGAATTCTTTCTAATATCATCCATTCAGGTTTGTTGTTAGATTTTATAAATCCTTCAACAAGTCTTAATCTTCTTACTAATTTCTTTAACTTTTGCTCTGCAACATCTTTCAGTATTGTTGACCTTACACTGTCTTTGATTACATCAAAAAGAGGAATTTCTGGATTTTTAGCTCTGTATTCTTTGTAAAGTTTTTCAATAGCAGCAGGTCCAGTAGCAACCTCAAAAGCATCCTGTCCATACTGGTCAAGTAATTTTTCATACTCTTCAATATAAAGAATCTGTCCTTTTTTCAGGTCTGTATTTTTAGGGTCAATAACAACACAATAATCTTTTGTAAGTAAAGCATCTATATCTGACTCTGTTGGAACTCTATCTGCAAATTTAAATCCAACTTCAACTAATCTTCTTGTGATTTCAGAAATAACCTTTTTGTAAATTTTTTCATAGTTTTGTTTAAATTCTGGTCCAAGCTCATCAAAACCAACTGTGTATCCGCTCATTTCACGTCTTAATTTTTTAGCAAATTCTTCAAGGTCTAACCTTGAAAGAATATCTTTAACTTTTTCAGCACCCATTCCGTATTCATACTTTTCAAGGTTCTGATAGTCTAAATTTTCCCTAAACTCATCCTCTGATTTAACGTAAACTCTAACATGTCTTGTTAATCCACCGTCTATTAAAGGAATAGTTGTTGTACTTTTTTCAAAGGCTTCTTCTTCATCTTCCTCTGGATGTTCTATTATTAAGTAAGATTCAAAGTATATTACCCTTTCTATATCCCTTGAAGTTAAACCTAAAAGACTTCCTATTTTTGAAGGTGTTGATTTTAAGTACCATATATGTGCAACTGGAGAAGCTAATTCAATATGTCCAAATCTTTCCCTTCTTACATCAGACCTTGTTACTTCAACACCACATCTATCACATATAGTCCCTTCGTATTTTTTCTTTTTATATTTTCCACATAAACATTCGTAATCCTTTACAGGACCAAATATCTTTGCACAGAAAAGACCATCTTTTTCAGGTTTTAAAGTTCTGTAATTTAACGTTTCTGGTTTTTTTACTTCACCATGTGACCAAGAAAGTATTGTTTCCGGTGAAGCTAAAGTAAGCTGTATACTTTCAAAAGGCATTAACCCTTTTGCTTTGTTTTCCTGTGTTCTATCTATCAAGGTATTAAACCTCCTGTTTTTGTAAAAATCCTAAAAAATAACACTTTTAAAATTCTGGTTTTTTGCTTTTTGTAATAATATCAATCTGGTCACAAGGTTGCTCTCCATCTTCCATCTGACATTGAACATTTAATGCTAATGCTTTTAATTCTCTAACAAGAACTTTAAATGATTCTGGTATACCAATATCGTAGTAGTATTTTCCTTTAATAATTGATTCATAAACTCTTTTTCTTCCTTCTATATCATCAGAT
>JALSSE010000187.1 GCA_026984415.1 Hydrogenothermaceae bacterium
AATAAAACTCAATATGCTTTCAATTAAAGTATTAAAGTTCCTTTCAACAGGCTCTCCTGTTACTGGGTTTTTACCAAGTATAAAAGTTAAAAGTTTAAATCCAGGTATTTCCTGAATAAATCCTGCCAATTTGTCTAAAAGTGCCCTTTTTAAATCACCAGCAAGCTCACTTATCTTTTTTCCTAAATCTTTTACAGCATCTATCCCTTTTTTTACTTTTCCTTTTAACCATCTCCATGCCCTTCCTATTGAAAATTTTTGAATTTTCTTTTGGGATTTCTGTATATTTTGTTTTGAGATTTTATTTTTATTTTGCTGAATTACATGTGTTAACTCATGGGCTAATAGTTTCTTCCCAGAAACAGTTTCGGGACTGTATTTTCCTTCACCAAAATAGATATGATTACCGTAAGTAAAAGCGTAAGATTTTAATTTTTTGTTTAATTCAGAAGAATAACTTCCTGTATGGATTTTAACATCACTGAAATCTGCACCAAATTTTGATTCCATTTCTGATTTTATGCCCTTTTCTAAAGGTTTTCCTAAAGATTTTGTGGTTTTTATCTTTTGCTCTATTTCGGAGTTTACCTGATTTTTGTTTTCTCCATATACCGACTTTTCAAATTCTGTATTTTCTTTTTTATGGATTTTTTCTTCAAATGGTTCTTCCTGTCCCCCCTGTACCTCTGAATTTGATATGACTTTTTCTGAAATCATATCAGCTTCTTTTTCGTATTTATCCTCTGCTTTTCCAACTGATATTTTTCTCTGTATCAGATTTTTATTTCCAAAACTTCTATAAAAATCAATAACTTTATCAGTATCTTTTCTTTTTTCTTTTCTTTGAACAGGTTTTGAACTTTTTAGGTTTTTTTTAGTCTGGACTTTCCTGATAGCATTCATAATATCCCCTTTTACGCTGTATATTTTTTTAGCCTTATTCCAAACTGTTCCTTTAAATTAAAATTAATTCCGTGTACTTCTCCACTTCCATTTGCAATACACAACTTCCTTTTCCTTACATCTTCTATCCATCTTGGATTTGATGCTTCTGCTCTTCTATTTGCTATAATCTTCATTTTTTCTATTTCTAAAGTTTCTTCTGGCAAATCGTCTGGTAAGTTCAAATAGTCTGCGAAAATCTGCTCTTTTGTAACTTGCCTTATACTTCCATTCTGGGTTTTTATGTCAAACATTAAAGCCACTGCCCTTTCTGACCACAATTGATAATCATTTACAAGTTCAATAGATTTTTCATATACACCTCTTGCATATTTTGTTTCAATGTTCTGAAACTCTTTTGTTCTTCCTAAAGACTTAAACATTCCCCTCCAAGGTTCGTATATGAAATGCCTAACAGGATGCTGTATTGAGCGGGCAAATTCCATAAGTTCTTCTTTATCTGAGTTTAATGCTGTTTCAAGTACTGGAAAGTACTCATTAAAAATTCCTTCAATTATATCTCTGTGCTGGTTTATCATATCTTTTAAAAGTGGTTGTAAAGAATCCTGACCAAAATTCCACTGTAAGACTCCAAAGCTTATACCCTGACCATCAAAATCACCGGTTATTCCTGCGAAACAGTCTGGAATTCCTCTTCCTGTTTCAAAAGTTCCTGTTAGAGCTAAACATCTATAAATGAGAGGTTCTTTTTCAATTTTTGGTTTTGGGATTTTTTTCTTGAAAAGAACATTCCACGTTTTTTCACCAACAATTCCATCAACTTTAAGTCCATTGTCTCTCTGAAACCTTTTTACCGCAGATTCTGTTCCTCCACCAAATATACCATCTATCACACCTAAATAATAACCAAGTTTTTTTAATTTTTTCTGGATTTTTTCAACTTCTTTTCCTGTAGAACCTCTCTTATATAAGATTTTCATCTTCTTCTCCTGAAAGGATTAAACTATCTATGTTTTTTATACTTTTTCCTGTTTTTTGAAGTTCAAGTTTAATTCCTTCTAAAATATGCTCCTGATTTATCTCTGAATTTTTTTCAAATGCAATAAATGCAGAATAAAGAGCAGCATTTTTTATATTTGCTCCTGAAAATTTAAAGTTTTTTGCAAAGAATTTAAAATCTACATCCTTTGAAACTGGACATTCCTGTGGAAAAGCTTTTTTCCAGATTTTGTATCTCATTTCTTCATCTGGATTAGGAAAATCTACAACAAATCTAATCCTGCGTAAAAATGCTTCATCTATATTTTTTTTAAAGTTTGTAGCTAAAATTACTATGCCTCTGTAATCTTCTATCCTCTGTAAAAGATAACTTACTTCTATATTTGCATATCTATCGTGGGAATCTTTTATTTCTGTTCTTTTTCCAAATATTGAGTCAGCTTCATCAAAAAATAGAATAACCCCTGAATTCTCAGCCGAGCTGAATATTTTTGAAAGGTTTTTTTCTGTTTCACCAATGTATTTGCTTATTACTTTTGATAAATCTATCCTGTAAACATCCAATTGGAGTTCATTTCCTAAAACAGAGGCGGCCATAGTTTTCCCAGTCCCTGGAGGTCCTGTAAAAAGAACTGAAACATTCTGGTTAGGGTACTTATCTTTAAATCCCCATTTGTAAAAGATTTCATAACTATTACGGTGATGGTTTATTATTGATTTAAGTTTATTCAGACTATCCTCTGGTAAAACAATATCTTCAAATGTAAATAATGTTTCTAATTTTTGTGAAAATAAATCTAAATCTTTTGATGATACCCTTCTACATATATTGTAAATATCCCTTTTCGTTAATTCTTCACCAGTTCCTATTTTGGATTTTATTTGATTTGAAATATTTTTTATCTGACTTTCATCAAAATGAAACTCATTTGTTATCTCTTTTAATATATATCCATCAATATTTAAATATTTTTACCAGAT
>JALSSE010000188.1 GCA_026984415.1 Hydrogenothermaceae bacterium
TCTTCTAAGTTAGGTGTTCTTTGTCCATTTTTCAAATCTGTGATTATTTCTAAAATTGCATTTTGCTGTTTTGCTGTTATTTTGCAGTTTTTGAATGTCCTTTTTTCTCCATTACTTAAAATATGGGCTACATTTTCAAAAAAAGATTGTCCAAGTGTTGTATTTAGTCCATGTAGCCAGCTTGCAAGGGAAATAAAATAAGGGACATTATCAACATATTTTTCTATCTTATCTTTAAATGCGTTTAAAAATGCTTCGTGAAATGGTGCATTTCTATTATTTTCTGTATCTTCAGGGAAATTATCAAATCTTGTCTTTAAAACTCTTATGACTTCTAAGGCTATGGGTTGGGGTTTATGTTTGATCATTGTTACTAATGTATTTTTGTAATAAGTTTTCATACAATTTTTTAATATCTTTATTTCTTATATCTCCTTCATTATTTAGTTTTTCTTGTAATAGGTTAATTTTTTCATTAATTGCTTGAACAATTACATTAGTAGTAGTTCCACTTTTGTAAAATTCTTTTTGATTATTTATATCTACATCTATACTTTCTATTACTTTTATAGTATAAATAAAACGTTGTTCCGTTTCATTTTTGTTTATAAATAAACTCTTAAAGCTTTCATAATATTTACTCATCTTTCTTTCTGAATTTATCTCTTTTAGAGAAAATGGGAAAGGTTCAAAAATTATCCTAAAGGCTAAAAATATATGATACCTTGCTTTATTATATTTTCTGTCTATAGATCTTCCTAAAAATTCCCTAAAATAGTTATTTAAAAACCCACTAATTGCATATGGATAAACAGTATGATTTTCTTTGAAGATATTATCCTGTTCTTCCTTATAAACCTTGCTGTAAGATGCCGATGCCTTATGTGGTTTTTCTAAAAATACAGATGTAAAAAGTTTTAGTTGTTCTCTTATATTTATGATTTCTCTAATCTTTACTGATGTTCCTTTATATTGATTTGTTCGCCTTTCATAATAGACCTTTACTGGTAGTGTTCTTGATTCCAATTCGTAAAATTTCTCTAAATTATTTTGAAATTCTGTTAAAGCTTCTAATTGCTCTTCAGGGATTTGAGTTTGATTATTTGTTGCAACAATTATTTTATTTTTTATCTCTTCATTATCAGTAATAATAAGTTTTACAGGAATGTTTAAATTATCAGGATTTAAACTGTTTTTAAAAATAGTCTCATATATAACATGAGAAGTTTGACAACCATTTACTATTTGAAAGTTATTTAATATAAAATTACTTCCTTTTCCTTCATTAGATTCAGCAATTATTGTTATTCCGTTATTTAATAAAGGAAAACTTGAAATATTATTTTCTAATGTTTTCCTTATATCTTTATTAACATCTGTTTCTTCGAATCCCAAGAAATCTCTGACATTATCATAGAAAAGATTTCTTATTTTTCCATCTTCATCAACTAATAACTTTACAAATTCCTTATAAGGTAAATAACCTATATATGCTTCATCTACATTTTCGATATCTCTTATTTCGACTTTATCTGAAAATTTAAATTCAGCTTTTTCTATAAATTTAGTTTTATCATATAGCTTTATAAGTTCATTTATATCTAATACAGATATTTCAAAAATTCCATTTTTAAATATTCCTAAATCATTAATTTCCTTTTTCAATTTATCTAAAAAATTCTTTTTACTTTCATCTAGATGAAAATTTCCGATATAGCTATAAACCGCTAAGCTATTAAATGATTCCACTTTTGTAAAATTATTATAAATAAATCTTAATATTTCATGTAAATTCTTAACTTCATCCGAAAGTTTATAAGAAGGGTTTTCATAAAAAAAATCTTTTATAACATTTATAAAATATAAAATATCACTTTCTTTAAAATCCGTTTGTTTTTTCGACTGTTCGAAAATTATCCGAACTCTATTCCTTGGGCTTTGTTTAAACAATTCTTCAATATCTTGCAGGGAATGTATTAACCTACCATTTATAATAAAGGCTATACTGTCTATGCCTCTATAGTCTCCTGTATTTATACTATTTAAATCTTCAGGAGAAATTGAAAAATTAGGATATAATTCTCTATAAAGAACACAATAAATAGCAAATCTCTCAAATAATTCACTTCCTTCTAAATTTAAACCTAGATTTTCTCTAAAATCATTTAAGTAGCTTTCTAGTATTGGTTTCATCTTTCTACCTCCACATCACAAAAATACTCTCATAATAAGCATTCTTATCTCTTGCGGTTCTGTTTAAAACAGGTCTTTTGTATTCTTTTAGTATTTTTAGTCCTACATTTTCAGCTATTTTAGGATATAAATTAAATTCATCATTTGCAACAATTATTATTGTTGGATTATCCACCATATATTTTAAACAGTTTTGTAAAACCTCACTTATTCCCTTTATATAACTTTCCCTTGCCTCTTTACCTTTGCCTTTATATAAAGGTCCTATCTCAAGCTCATCTCTTCTTTCTATTCCAAATAGCTCATAAGCATAAGCATGTTGTTCATGATAATCTATCTGTCCCACATATGGCGGAGATGTAAAAATTCCTGTTATTTTTTTTGTTTTTAAAAGTTCATAAAATTTTTCATTTTTCTTTTTTACTTCTTCAAAAATATCTATATTTCTGCTATCTCCTGTTAAAACTACCTTGTAAGCATCTGTTTTTAAGTTTTTATATTCTGCTAACCTTCTTAAGGTATCATTAGTATATCTTTTGAATATCGGAATAATAGAAAAAACAGGTTTACATATTTTAAAGTGTTTATAACAATAATAAGGTGTATATTGAGGACTTTTTAATCTATCTAAATCCATATGAGTTGTTGCCCTTGCAGAACGGACAGAACGGCTTAATATGACCATTAATGTTTTTTTTATGTTTTCATCTTTTGTTTTATTTATGATTTCTAAAATCTTAAATATTTCTTCTCTAACATTTGGAATATACCATTTATCTAAAAAATTGCCCTCTTCATTACCTTCTATATCTATCCCATAATCATTAACTAATCTGTTAAAAATTAAGATAAATTCTCTTTCTTTTTTTGTTAAGTAACTTTTTGGAATTTCCCCTTTTTGAAATCTTTTCTTAAATTCTGGAGAAGGAAAATTTTCCTTATTAAAGTTTTCAAGCTCTACTTTTAACTTCTTTTCAAAACTGTAAATATTATTTTCCTTTTCAAAACTGTTTAGCATAGATAAAATTGAGTCAATCTCTTTTTTTAGTTTTATCAGGTCTATATCTGCAAATTTAACTTCTGTTATAAGCGTATTAAACTCAGACACATCTATACCTATACTATGAATGTTCATCTCGTTTGCCTGAATTAAGGTAGTTCCACTTCCTGAAAATGGGTCTAAAATAATGTCTTTTTCTTTAAAAAATTCCTTTAGAAAATACTCAACAAGTTGAGGGATAAACTTTCCTTTATATGGATGTAGTTTGTGAACATGTTTTGTTCTTTCTTTTTCAGGTATCCAATCAAAAGAAAGCTCCCAGTTTAAATCATTTCCTATTTTTTCTTTAAAAATTTTTTCTTTTTTTAAGACATTATCTTCATAATACTTTTTTAGCTCATCTAAAGAAATTAAAATCTTTCCATTCTCTTGATATTTATTTATTTTTCCATAATTAATTAAATAAGAAATATTACTTTCTGATACATTTCTTTTTAAAAACTCTGATGCCCATCTTGAAGCTTCTTTTATTGTAATTAAAATATTTCTTTCTTCAGTAGTATTCATTTTAAACATTTCCTTAAGTAAAGTTTTTATAATAAGTTAGTTAATTATATAATTTTTCGTAAAAATAAATCTTAATACCATCTGAAAGATGAATTATAATTCATATTTGCATTTTAAACTTCCATTTCTAAACTCATCAGATACATATCTTCGCCGTCTATTATTTTTAGATTAAACCCTTTACAGTCTGGACATATAAATTTGTTTTCTTCTATTACAAATTCTTTCTTACAGTCTTCACAAAGTGCAACAACATCCTGAATAATCATTTCAAGCTCTGCATTTTCACACACAGTTTTTTCTTTAAAAGTATCAAAAGCTATTTTTAGAAGATGAGGTTCTATACCTGACATCTTTCCAATCTTTAAAACAACTTTTGAAACAGATTTTGCGTTATTTTCCTTTATATTCTGTTCTATTAATTCCATTAAGCTCTGAACTACTGAAAACTCATGCATGATTTCCTTATTTTATGTGTAAATTTTAAATGTTATTTTAACACGTGATGTCATTGAATTGTTTTTTCAGAGTTTACTGTAAATTAAATCAACCTGTTGACTTTTACTTTTTTCATCTTTACTATTAATATTAATAATCATTACTATTATTAATAAAGGAGGTAGCTATTATGAAAAATGAAAGAAAAAGATGGATTACAGACTGGTGGCCTCACAGGCTTAATCTGAAAATCCTACGGCAAAACGGTCCTCAGACCAATCCATTCAATGGAGAAGAGTTTGATTACAGAAAAGAGCTGGAAAATTTAGACTACTTTCAGCTTAAAGAAGACCTGAAAAAACTGATGACAGACTCACAGGACTGGTGGCCTGCAGACTTTGGACATTATGGACCTCTGTTTATCAGACTGGCATGGCACAGTGCTGGAAGTTACAGGGTTTTTGACGGCAGAGGCGGAGCAAGACAGGGAGATATCAGGTTTGCTCCCAGATATGACTGGCCAGACAACATGAACCTTGATAAAGCTGTCAGACTGCTGTGGCCTATAAAACAGAAATACGGCAGAAAGATATCATGGGCAGACCTTATAGTACTGGCAGGTAATGTAGCACTTGAATCAATGGGGGTTAAAACATACGGCTTTGGACTGGGAAGAGAAGATGTGTGGGAACCTGACGAAAGTCCAGATTGGGGACCAGAAATCCAGATGCTTTCAGGAAAAGAAAGGTACAGAGATGGACAGTTAGAGAGACCTTTTGCAGCAACAGAGATGGGTCTGATTTATGTAAACCCGGAGGGACCTGAAGGAAACCCTGACCCTGTAGCATCTGCAAAGCAGATAAGGGAAGCTTTTTCAAGGATGGGAATGAATGATGAAGAGACTGTGGCACTGATAGCAGGTGGTCATGCTTTTGGGAAGTGCCACGGTGCATGTCCTGAGGATTTTGTGGGACCAGACCCTGATTCCTCTCCTGTTAACCAGCAGGGATTAGGATGGAAAAACAGCTACAAAACAGGAAAAGGACCTGATACTTTCACCTCTGGATTTGAGCTTGCATGGTCTCCCACTCCAACAAAGTTTGGAATTCATTTCTTGAGGCTGTTGTTTGAGCATGAGTGGGAGCTAACAGAAAGCCCAGCAGGAAAAAAGCAGTGGGTTGCAAAAGATGCTCCTGAGATAATCCCTGATGCGTACGACAAAAACAAAAAACACCCTCCAATGATGCTGACTTCAGACCTTGCCCTCAGATACGACCCTGTTTACTCAAAAATCTCAAAAAACTTCCTTGAAAATCCTGAAAAGTTTGAGGAGGCTTTTGCTAAAGCATGGTTCAAACTGCTTCACAGGGATATGGGACCTCCACAGTGTTATTTAGGACCTGAAGTTCCAGATGAAACATTTGTATGGCAGGACCCTGTTCCAGAGAGGGATTTTCAGCTGATAGATGAAGAAGATGTGGAAAATCTAAAAAATATGATACTCTCCTCAGGGCTTTCCATAAAACAGCTTGTGTACACAGCGTGGTCTTCGGCGTCTACATTTAGAAACTCTGACAGGAAAGGTGGAGCAAACGGAGCAAGAATAAGATTCAGCCCTCTGAAGGACTGGGAAGTGAACCATCCAGAGGAGATTGACAAAATCTTAGATGTTTACAGGAATATCCAAAAGCAGTTTAACAGCTCAGCAGAAGGTGGTAAAAAAGTTTCTATAGCTGACCTTATTGTTTTAGGCGGTTGTGCAGCGATTGAAAAGGCAGCAGAAAAAAACGGATACTCTGTAAAGGTTCCGTTTGTGCCGGGAAGGGTTGATATACCAGAAGAGTTCATAGATGTCCATTTTTATAAGGCAACTGAGCCATTTGCTGACGGCTTTAGGAATTATTTCCGCCCTGAAAATGATATAGACACCTACTGGCCTGCAGAATACTGGCTTGTGGACAAAGCCCAGCTTTTAACACTGACTGTCCCTGAAATGACTGCTCTTGTTGGAGGATTGAGAGTATTAGGTTCAACATTTGGCTACAGCGATTACGGAGTATTTACACAGAGACCTGAGACACTGTCTAACGACTTTTTTGTTAATCTATTAGACATGGGCATAGACTGGGAACCAGTTGATGAGAGAGTTTACCTGTTTAATGGATACGACAGAAAAACAGGCAGTCTAAAATGGAAAGGGACAAGAGTTGACCTGATATTTGGCCATCACGGAGAGCTCAGAGCAGTTGCAGAGGTTTATGCCTCATCCGATGGAGAAGAAAAGTTTATAAACGACTTTATCAAAGCGTGGGACAAAGTAATGAATTTAGACAGATTTGACCTGCAATAACATGAAGGCTCCTGAAGGAGCCTTTTTCAATACAGTTCTGAATTTCCAGTCTTTTTATAAAGTTTTTTCACCTTCCTCTCTATCCTGTTTATCCCTTCATCTGTTAGGTTGTAGAGCTCTTATACAAGCCGGTCTATTTGGATTGTGTATACTTGGACTTTTTGCTGAAATTCTGAATAGTGTTCGTAATTTTCTTTTTTCTTTGACTGGCAAATTTTGTCAACTAAATCTGATATTTTTTTATTAACTTTAGCTTGCCAAACTATAAATTTAGCTGATTTACAGCTTCAGCAGTTTTTCTATCAACTCCCATTCCAACTAATATTCTTATGTTTTCCAGATTTTCTAAAACATCTGAAATAAGATGAAAACCTGAGATATAAAAGTATTCTACTAAAACATCAAAGGCTTTTGTATCACTATCTATCAGGTCTTTAAATCTGCCTAAATTTGATCTTCTTCGTTTGTAACAAACCTTCTGTCAGTCATTTTTCGGCTTAATCCTTAAAGTTAGTCTCCTTTTTATTTTTTAACCTTTAAAATTTTACCTTAAATATAGTCAATAAATCAGTTGCAGGTTGGAATTTTAGTATATACTTGTATATATACCTTTTCATGGGGTTGATGTTATGATTACAATTAACAAATGGGGTAATTCTCAAGGAATAAGAATACCTAAGAGCTATCTGAAAAAATTAGGCTTAGAAGTAGGAGATGAAGTTGAAATAAGAGTTGAAGATGAAAAACTTGTTATTATTCCGGTCAAGAAAAAAAGAAAACCAAAGTTAGATATAAACAAATTATTCAAAGAAAAATATGAAGAAAACAGAGAGTATCAGTGGGGGAAAGCAGGTAAAGAAGTATGGTAGATTACATTCCTGAAAAGGGAGATATAATCCATCTGAATTTTGACCCGTCATTAGGACACGAACAAAAGGGAAATAGATATGCGATTGTTGTAAGTCACTATATTTTTAATAAAAATACTGGAATGTGCTTTGCTATCCCTATAGCTTCAAAATGTAAAGACTACCCTACACAGGTTTATATTGAAGTCGGGAAAATAAAAGGTTGTGCATTAATAGACCAGCTAAAAAGTATTGATTATAAAGTTAGAAAAGCTGTTTTTAAAAGTAAACTTCCTGACAGTCAGTTAGAAAAAATACTTGATATTATAGAGGCTATTATTTTTTCATAATACTAAAATTCTCATAAATAAATATTTTTTTTTAGCAGTCCTTTAAGTTTCTTAACTGTAGGCGTTAGCTCTTTTTTTTCTTCTCCTGTTAGGGATTTGAAATAACTTTCAACTAATTTTGATACAGAATATCCTTTTTCTTTTGAGAGTTTCTTGATTTTTTCAATAAGCTCTTCTTCTATTCTTAGGGTTAATTTTGATTTCATTTTTCTCACTCCTTGATAACGTCCAAATTATATTAATACATACGTCAAAAATGCTAACATTTCAATCTATTTTAGCAGTGTTTTGTCAATTTACCCTAACATATTCTTGGCAGGAGCTCTCCTGCTGGAGGTTCCATTATTCTTTTTGAGCCGTATGGGGATTTGAGTATTACTTTTCCTATATAATCAGACACTGCTTTTCCTATAATCTGAGCATCTTTTCCTAAAGGATGGTTTTTCATAACAGACAGTGTTTTTTCTGCCTCTTCCTGTGGAACAGCTATTATCAGTTTTCCTTCGTTTGCGAGGGTATAGGGTTCAAGTCCCAGCAGTTCACAAAGTCCCTGAACTTCATCTTTTACTGGTATGTTTTCTTCTTCTATTTCTATCCCAATATTTGACTGCTCTGCCCATTCGTTTAAAACTGCTGAAAGTCCTCCTCTTGTAGGGTCTCTCATTGCTTTTATTGTTATGTTTTCTTTTATCAGTGCTTCCACCAGAGGCCAGAGGGTTTCACAGTCTGATGTTACACCTTCAAGCTCTATTTCTTCTCTGTGAGCCATTATACAGGCTCCATGGTCTCCTATTGTTCCAGAGGTTATGATAATGTCTCCTTCCTGTATGTTGTGGGCTGAAATTCCCTCATAAACAATCTCTCCTATTCCTGTTGTGTTTATAAAAATCTTATCTGCCGAGCCTTTTGGGACTACTTTTGTATCTCCTGTTACTATCTGAACGCCAGATTTTTTCATCTCTTTTGCCATTGAACTGACTATCCTTTCTAATTCTTCAAATGGTAGTCCTTCCTCTATGATAAATGAACAGCTCAGATATTTAGGCTTTGCTCCCATCATTGAAAGGTCGTTAACTGTTCCGGCAATGGCTAACTTTCCAATATCTCCACCTTTGAAAAATATTGGTGAAACTGTAAAACTATCTGTTGTGAATGCAAGTTTAGAGTTTGTTTCAAAAACTGCTGAATCTTCCATTTTTTCAAGGATTGGATTGGAAAAATGTTTAAAAAATAAATCTTTAATCAGTTTTTGTGTTTCTTCTCCGCCACCACCGTGGGATAAGAGTATCTGTTTCATTCTGCAACCCTCTTCACTTAAATAAGTTTTTCTTTAATCATTGGATAATGTTTTTTGTTTAAAGTCCATAATTTAAAATCATAAACGTAACAAGTTGCACCTATTATTGCGTCTGCAAGTTCAACATTATGAGATTTTTTATATTTATTTATAAACTCTCCAGCAACTTTTCCTATTTCAAAATCAATTTCTATGATTTTAAAACTGCTTAATAGATTTTCTATCTGTTTATACTCTTTTTTTCTCGCACCGGCGTATATTTCTGCTATTTGTATAGGTGTTATATAAATGTATCCATTGGTTTCTTTAATTAATTTTTCAGATTTTTGTATTATTTCTTCTTTCCCTCTAAGTATCCATATTAGTACATCTGTATCAAATACTATCAATTCTGTTCCCTTTTCTCAGATTTCTAATGTAGCTTTCTGTATCAAATTCCCTATCTTTCCATATACCAGATGTTTTTCTTATGTTTTCTATCAATTTTTGTGTATTTTTGTTTATTTCTTTTCTTAATTTTTCCCTTATAAGTTCTGATATACTTTTTCCTGTTTTTTTACTTTCTTCTACAAGATATTTATAAATCTCCTCATCAAGATAAATCTGTGTTCTTTTCAAGATATTTACCTCACTTTTATGATGTATATATACATTATATATTATTTAATTGTTCAAACCAGTTCCAACTTTCCGTATTTGTAGTATGCTGCACATGCTCCCTCTGAGGAAACCATACATGAGCCAAGGGGATTCTGGGGGGTGCAGGCAGTTCCAAAGACTTTGCAGTCAAAAGGTTTTGCTACTCCTTTCAGTATATCTCCACATATACATAGTTTGTGGTCATCTATTGGTTCATTTGGTAGTATATCAGCAAAAACCTTTTCTGCATCAAGCTCTGAATATTCGTCTTTGAGTTTTAAGGCTGAATAAGGAATATCTCCTATTCCTCTCCATCTAAAACTTTCTCTTGTTTCCATGTATCTATTTATCATTTCCTGTGCTTTTGTGTTTCCTTCCCAGTTTACAGCCCTTTTATACTGGATTTCTACTGCCCTTCTTCCTTCGTTAAACTGTCTTATTATCCACAAGATACTTTCCATAATATCAACTGGTTCAAATCCTGCCACAACAACTGGTGTATTATAAAGGTCTACAATTTCCTGATAGATTTTTGCTCCTGCTATAACTGAAACGTGAGATGGTCCTATAAAAGCATCTATTTTAGCCTCTCCACTGTCCATTATTGCTTTTATTGGAGGCGGTACTAAAACATGGTTTATGTGAAAGTAAACGTTTTTCAGCCCAAGCTGTAACACTTTTTCTATCAGTGCTGCTGTCATTGGTGTTGTCGTTTCAAAACCGATGGCAAAGTATATAACATTTTTATCTGGATTTTCCTGTGCTATTTTTAGGATGTCAAAGGGTGCATAAACCATTTTTATATTTTTCCCTTTTGCCCTTTCTTTTTGGAGGGAGCTTTTTGAACCGGGAACTCTAATCATATCTCCAAGTGTTGCAATAATGTTATTCTCGTTCTGTGCTAATGCTATGGCGTGGTCTATTCTCTCTTTTGGCATTATACAGACAGGACAGCCGGGACCGTGTATAAAATCTATCTCTGGTGGAAGTATCTGTTTTAGTCCGTATTTCATTATTGTGTGGGTATGTCCTCCACAAACTTCCATTACATTAAATGGGCTTTTAAGCTCTTTTTCTATCTGTTTAGCAAGGGCTTTTATTCTTTTACTGTCTCTAAAGTCTTTTATGTAGTCTATGTTAATCATTGTTTTACTCCTGTTTTTTTATTCTAATTTTGTTGTTGGATATAACAACTATTGATTCTTCTATAGATTTCTTTTCAATTATTTCCAGAGATTTTAAAGTTTTTTCTATTATTTCTTTTAGTTTTAGATTTTTGAACCTTAAAAGAATTCTTCCTTCAGTACTTTTAAGAGGATACTCAAGTATATCTGCAAAATCTGAGTCCATCGTTACAAGAACATATCTGTTTTCTTTACAAAATCTAAAAATCTCTAAATCGCTTTTTCCCTGAAGATTAGAATTTAAGACATATATTGATTCTGGATATCTTTTCACAATTTTATCAGCTAACATTTTAGGAATGTTCTCATCAATCAGAAATTTCAATTAGTTCCTCTTTCATTTTTGTGTATTCGGAAGCAAATTTTATAGCCTCTAAAACTGCTTCTTTTTTTAGTAGTGGATAATTTTTTAGAATGTTTTCAACACTTTCTCCAGCAGATAACAGGTCTAACACAATATAAACAGGAATTCTTGTTCCTTTAAAAACTGGTTTTCCTCCGCATATTTCTGGATTTTTTTCTATATACTTAAACTTCATAACTTTCTCCTATCTGTTTTTATCTTTAACCTATACTTCTTCTCCTTCCTCTTCAAGTTTCTGGATTATCTCCTCATAAACCTTCAGACTTTCCAATGCATCTTCTTCACTCATCTTTGTCATTGCGTATCCCACATGGATAAGAACATAATCTCCCACTTCTACCGGCTCAGGCATAAGGTCAAGGGAAACCTTCCTTTTTACTCCCATTGTATCAACTATTGCATAGTTATCTGGCAGTATTTCATCTATTTTTGATGGAATTGAAAGGCACATTTATTAACCTCCTAAAAAACTTTAAACAAAAGTTATACAAAAATACCACCAAAAACAATATTTTGTTCATCAATTGGTAGTTTTCTGTTTATTAAAATATTATATTTTCCACCGAAATGCTTTATAATCCTTCCAGTTAAAACTTGATTACCAAAGAAATTACCTGTAAGGGCAATATTTTTTATTTTTATTTTTTTTGATATTTTTTCGGTTTCTTTAATTATCCAATCTCCAAGACCTTCAAAAATAGAAAAAGCAATCATTTTGTTATCAACACCTGCTACTTTATAAGAAAGTACACTTTGAATCATTTTTATCCAGTTTAGATTAAATTCTAAATTTTTTTCTTCTAAAAAGAAATCCACCATCAGACCCTGATTACCTGTAAAGTCAAGGGATTCTGTCTGTAAATAATGATAAGGTTCTTCAAAATAAGACACATCCTCATAAGGATGTATACCTAAAAGAACAGAGGCAATATTTAAAACTGCTGTTATACTGCTTTCTTCTTTGTAATCTGAAGTTGTTTCTAAATTTTTAAATTTGTTATAAATTTCAGGAAATTTTAATTTATAGTTTTTTATCAACCTTTTTCCTTCTTCTGATGAGTTTTCTATTTCATCTAAAGCCCATTTTACAGTTTTGTTAAAATTTTTGAAGATTTTTACTGGTTTTATTTTTATTAAAGGTTTTAACGGTTTCAAATTTGATTTTAAAGCTATTACATCTTCATTAAATTTAGATGAAAAATAAATACCAACAGCAGAATCTTCTAATTTGTTATACTCTGCTAATGCTGATAAAATAGCTCCTTCAAATGGTTTGAAACTTTTTTTAGTTTTATAAGGTACTTTGATATCCTCAAACTCGCCGTTTAAGACATTTGCATTTTTTAGTTTATCTACAAAATCTGGAAGTTGGTAAAGTATTTTTTCTTTTTTATCAATTAAATACTCTCCATTCCCTAAATCAACTGCTGCATAGTTTCCACTTATAGATAAATTTCCTGTTTCCTTTGCTTTTATAATATTTGGAAAAATTCCTTTTTCTCCCTGTAATATTAAAAATTTACCTTGGACTACATTTATTTCTATGTTTTTTTGCTTATTTACTACTGGTAAATCAGCATTCAGCTCAAATTCTGTAATTTCTTTTTGATAATCTTCTTCTATATTTTCTATAAACACAAAATCAATACCTTCCTCTTTTAAATGCAAGGACAAAAGAAAAAGTAAAGGTTCATCAGGGAGTTTTACTTTTAAAAATCCTGTTTTTAGAGAGATAAGTTCTTTTTCTTTAAACTGTTTTACCTGTAAGTTAACAACTGGTTTTTCCCGTGAAGCCAATGCTTTTAGTTCAGATTCAGAAACAAATGCAATATTTTCTAAGGATTTAGTGTTGGTTATCAGCAAAGTTAAATTTTTTCTTCCTAAATTTAAAAAATTTCTAACTTTTCTGATATTTTCTTCTGTAACAAGTCCTATAACTTTTTCACCTTGAGAAGTGTAAATT
>JALSSE010000189.1 GCA_026984415.1 Hydrogenothermaceae bacterium
TTAAAAAAGAAATAGTTAACATGCTTTTCTGGGGAGGCAATAGTGTTATATTAGATGCATCAAAATTCGGACTACCGGAACTTGAGAATGGAAAAATTATTGGAAGAATGGTAAATAATAAATATCCGGTTAATCTTTATGGTTATGAAATAGAATGGCAAACACATTTTTGGTATTTACCAAGCGTCTTAAAAGGACTGGTCTTTAAAATAAACTATACTTTCACACATTCCGAAGCAAAATATCCTAAAGTTGATGTAAAAACAAAATACTTAAACAAACCGCCTTGGGTTATTCAAACAAATCTAGATACATTTTATACCGATCGTTTAATAAACCAACCAAACAATATTATTAATATGACTTTAGGTTACGATTATAAGGGATTTTCCGCAAGAGTTTCTTTTTTATTTCAAGACAATATTTTTAAACGTACAAATTTTTATGAACGATTAAGAGGAAAATCAGCCGAATTTACAAAATGGGATATTTCCGTAAGACAAAAATTACCTGTAAACGGTCTGGAACTAATTGGGAATTTTACAAATATAACTTCGGCAATAGAAAAAGATATAAATATGGGAACCAATTACCCTTTAAGGGAACAACATTATGGGATGACTATTGACCTGGGATTAAGATACAGGCTAAATTAACTAAATTATTAACAATAAAAGCTAAAACTAACTAACAAACAATTTTTCAAAAAACACAGGAGTAAAAATGAAACGTGTAATAACATTTTTCCTAATTTTTTTAACAATCGGGTTATTTAACAGTAGTGTTATATTTGCACAAACAGATACTGTAATTGTACCCACAAGCATCGATGGCGATCCGTACGGTGCCATAAACAAGTTTATTCAAGGAGATACAACAGCCACCGGAGAAAGAAATAATCCGGATAGAGTTTATAAGTTACAAAGAGATTCCATCTATTATTTAAGCGGTACACTTAAAGCACCGTTTAACTTAAAATTGGTTGCAGATGCACCAGATGAAACTCACCGTCCGCCGATTATTACAACAGGTATTGGACCGAACGGAGAAAAAGTAGGTTCTTATTTCAAATTTTTTGGAAATATTTTACTAAAGAATCTTTATATTCAACATACACCTCCAACAGGTGGAATAGCTGTGTGGGGAACTGTTCAACAAGTTAAAGATAGTGCCACTTACAGATACGAAGGTTGTTATTTTGAAGGTGGTAACTGGTGGACAACTATTGCCACTTGGGCTAAACATACCAAAGTGTTTATAACCGATTGTTATTTTAGAAACGTAGAAAATCCTTCCAATGTTTGGAATGGTGTTGGTATTACGTTTGCCAATAATGATGTTGATACTCTTGAAGTAACTAATACAACATTCTTTAACCATGGTAGTTTTGCCATACAAGGAGAACTTAATAATAGTAATTATGTAAGGTTTGAACATAATACTTTTGTTAATTCGGTTAAAAATCCGATTTGGTGGAAATACTATTATAAAAACTTTAATGTTTCCAATAATATATTCTATAATGCTCACAGCTTAGGTTCCGGTCCTGCTTTTAGAAACGTGTCAGATCCTGATAGTTTGGAAGCGGGAATAATTCAAATTTATCATCTTCCTAAAAAATACACAGATACACTTGGATTGGATGAAAGTCAAAGAATAGTTAGACTGCATAACAACGATTATTTCTATTCCCAAGTAATTAAAGATTATTGGAATGCTAACGATACAATAATGGGAACTCCTTGGATGAATGCCCGTGTTCGTTCGATGTTTGATGATGATACGAATTTCCCTGGGATGGATGAACAAAATACTATGAATTTAGATCCTGGATTTGTTGAAGTTGGTAAAGGAGAAGATTCTCTTGCTGTTTGGATGACTAAATGGAGAGCCAAAGAACCCACACAACTTTGGGGATGGGATCCGGATGGAGATCGTTTTGCAGTTCAATGGCCTTTACCTGAAAACCTTTCATATACAAATGCAACTTTGTTAACTGCTGCAGATGGTGGTTTTCCTATTGGTGACTTAAACTGGTTCCCGGATAAAAAACAAGATTGGATAACTGGAATTAAAAAAGTTAATAATACCAAACCCAACAATTTTATTTTGGAACAAAATTATCCTAATCCGTTTAATCCTGAAACGAATATTCAATATTCTTTGCCCAAAACTGCAAAAGTTAATATATCGGTTTTCAATTCACTTGGTCAAAAAATAGCAACTTTGGTTAATTCCAAACAAAACGCCGGTAAATATAGAGTTAAATGGAATGGTAAAGATTTTAGTGGAAATGAAGTCGCTTCCGGTGTTTATTTTTATAAATTAAATACCGGGGCATATACATTAACCCGTAAAATGATTTTGCTTAGATAAAGTTCCCTTTATAGATAACCTACCTAGTTAGTTGGTGTGGAAGGGGTATAATTTTTCAGAATTATACCCCGACTTTTTCTTCTAATTTTTAATTAACAGTTTGTGAGGTTGTAAAGTGTTTTGTACCCTTACCCGATATTTTTTTGTTTTGATTTTATTTGTTTCTTCCATCAAGGCTTTCGAAGGAATTCAAGAAAAGCCGTTCCCTATTGTTCGCAATATTTTAAATAAAATGACTTTGGAAGAAAAAGTAGGTCAAATGACTCAAATAGCTCTTGCCTCTCTTTCCAAACAACCGAGAAAAGAATCGGAAAAACTAGTACTTGATACTCTAAAACTTAAAGAAGCAATTATTAAATATCATATCGGTTCAATTTTAAATTGCGGAGGAGCGGCTAATACACTGGAAGATTGGCACGAAATAATAACCACAATTCAAGATATAGCAACAAAAGAAACAAGGTTAAGCATTCCCGTTATTTACGGAATTGAT
>JALSSE010000190.1 GCA_026984415.1 Hydrogenothermaceae bacterium
AAGGATATTTACAAATTTAAAGAATAGATTAGAAGGTTTACCTGCTGAAGATGAATATGATTTTAGGATTGTTAAGAAAAATGGCGAAATAAAATGGTTTCATATAAGACCTGTAATAATTGAATGGGAAGGAAAAAGGGCAATATTGGATTTTTTAGTTGATGTTACAGAAAGAAAAATATTGGAAGAAAAATTAGCAAATTCTTTATCTATACTTAACGCCACCTTAGAATCAATAAAGGATGCAATTCTTGTTGTAAATACAAAAAGAGAAGTTCTTTACTACAACAGTAGTTTTCTAAAAATGTGGGGTTTAAAAGAAAGTGATGTAAAAAACAAAACAAGCTATGAACTTATTGAAATTGTTAAAAATAAGCTTGTAAATCCTGAAGAGTTTGTAAGACTTGTTGAAGAGTATTACAGCGAACCAGAGAGAATAATAAATGATGTTTTAAAGTTTAAAAATGGAAAAATATTTGAGAGGAATTCTTTTCCATACAAAGTTAATGGAAATATTGTTGGTAGGGTATGGTATTCAAGAGATATAACCAGGCAAAAAGAAAACGAAAGAAAACTTTTAGAAAGTGAGAAAAAATACAGAGAATTAGTTGAAAGTGTAAACAGCATAGTTTTAAGATGGAAATCTGATGGAACAATAACATTTATAAACTCTTTTGGAGAACAGTTTTTTGGATATTCAAAAGAAGAAATAATAGGAAAAAATATAATTGGAACACTGGCAAATGAAAAAGATTCTTCAGGAAAAAACTTAAGAAAACTTGTAGAAAAAATAGCTCAAGACCCACTTAAATTTATGTACAGTGAAATTGAAAATATTACAAAAACAGGAGAAAAAGTCTGGATTTACTGGACAAATAAACCAGTTTATGATTCCAAAAAAAATCTTATAGAAATTCTCTCAATTGGGACAGACATTACAGAAAGAAAATTCTTTGAAAAGGAGCTTGAATTACTTGCATCAACAGATTTACTTACAGGGTTGTATAACCGAAGAAAATTTGAAGAAATTTTAGGAAAAGAAATACAGGAAGCTAAAAGGTACAACAAAACATTTTCAATAATCCTTCTTGATATAGACTTTTTTAAAGATATAAATGATACATATGGTCATCAGGTTGGAGACTATATACTCCAATCTTTAGCAAGATTAATTAAAAATATGTTGCGTTCAACAGATTCTGTTGCCAGATGGGGTGGTGAAGAGTTTGTTATTATTCTTCCAAATGGCAAAATAGACGGGGCTTATATGTTAGCTGAAAGGCTCAGAAAAACTATAGAAAACACAAAATTTCCAATTGAAAGAAAATGTACAATAAGTTTAGGGGTAACCCAGTATAAACCTGATGACACTCCACATTCTATTTTAAAAAGAGCTGACCTTGCGTTATACACTGCCAAGCAAAATGGAAGAAATAAAACTGTAAAATACATCTAAATTCCCTCAAAATTTTTAAAAACTTTCCGATAATTGATTCTCCTTAAAGCATTTTTAAGATTATTCAAAAAACCGAATATGATTGTTCCAAAATTTTACAAAAAATAAAATTAATGTAAAAACTTTTTACACCGAAAATAACATTATTAAATAAACAATTGGAGGTTTTATATGAAAAAATTTGCCTTTTTACCAGTTGCTATCTGTGTGCTATCCCTTTCTGCAAGCTCTTTTGGTGAAGAAATTGTGTGTAAAAAAACTATTGAAAAGTACAACCTAAAAGAAAGCAAAGGAGAAATTCAAATTATTAACGATGGAACTACAATCAAGTTTAAAACTACAAAGTTTAAAACAAAAGATTATTCACCAAAGACTTTAAATTTTATTAAAGAATGTTTAAAAGAAGCTATTCAAGAAAAAACAATAAAATGTGAAAAGCCTCAGTTTTCAGGTTTAGATGTAAAAGAAAAGAAAACTTTTTTAACATCTAAATTTTACGTTCAAACAAAAATACAATGCTCATCAAACATAGAAATGGCAAAACAGTAAAAGGGAAGTCTCCTTCCCTTCCAATCTTTTAAATTCATCTGAAATTCTCAACTAAAATTCTGTATAATATTTGTTAATAAATAAATAAAACGGAGTTTTAGAGATGAAAAAACTATTAGTGGGATTTTTGGCAATTTTTTCTATTTTCATAGCTGGTTGTTCTGAAATTTCAACAATGACACAAAAAGAACCTATAGTTCTTACACCAAAAACTGTTAAAAAAGGTGAGTTTACATTTGTAATCCCTGCAAATTTTGTTTTAGAAGAAAATAAGTCCCTTGTTTATGAGATTAAAAATGAAATCAGAGCTTATTTAGTTTACACTGGAAAAGGTTCATTAGATGATTTAGTAACATTTTTTAATGAGTATCTTTACAAGTTAGGATGGAACAGAGAATCTAAATTAGTTGGTGAAGAAGCTATTCTGGCTTATTCAAGAAAAGACCAGCTCCTTGTTATAAGGATTAGACCTAAATTCCAGATTACACAAATTGAATTTTTACTGACAAAAAAATAATCTTGAAATAATAAAATTACTTTATAAATTTTGTATTTCCTGCGAGCGTGGCGGAATTGGCAGACGCGCGGGACTTAGGATCCCGTGGCCGAAAGGCCGTGAGGGTTCAACTCCCTCCGCTCGCATTCTGTTTTTCACTCAATATTCTGAACCTGTTGTCTTATTTTTTCTAAAGTTGTTTTCATTTCCACTGTATAAGGGCTGAAATCTGGCATTTTATTTCCCATTGTGTTTATTTCACGGTGCATTTCCTGACACATAAAATCCATTTTTCTGCCAACAGGTTTATCTAATTTCAGCAACTCTTTAAATCTCTGTATATGGGATTTCAATCTT
>JALSSE010000191.1 GCA_026984415.1 Hydrogenothermaceae bacterium
AATGAACCAGTTTAAAGAAAAAATCAGAGAGTTAAATCAAAATGAAAGACATAAGGTTGTTGAACAGTTAAGGGAAGAAATGCAAGAAGGTATCCATGAAAAACATATGGAAATGGAACAGAAGCATATGGGAGAAGGTAGAGAACACGGAATGGAAAAAAGACAGTGGATGTTTAATAGAAATGAAGATTTTCAGGAAAGACACCAGAAAAACAGTGAACACTCTCAAGAAATGGAACACGGAATGGGACAAAACGGCAGAATGGACAATCAAAATTTTAACGACAGAAATATGAATGGTAATTATGGAGATAGAAACCAAAACAGAGACCACGGAAGATAAAGAGAGGTAAAGAGATGAAAAAATTATTTACTTTGCTTTTATTAAGTTTAATAACATTTAACGTTTATGGATTTACAGATTCAGATTTTGATGGGGTTGATGATAGTGTGGATAAATGTCCACACACCCCTTTTGATGTATTAGTTGGGAGTGATGGATGTCCATTGGAAAAGTACCGTGGAACTTTTTACTTTAAGTTAGGGGTAGGATATACAAAAGATAACGATTACAACAACTCTTTAATAAATGCTTCTTTAGGATATGCTTATAAAAACTGGTATGTATCTATACTTTCAAATTACTACACAAATGATTCTGATTTAGATAAAAGTGGAGTTGGTGATACTTACCTTTACGGAAGCTATACTTTTAGTTTAAATAATTTTTATATAACACCAGGATTAACATTAAAAATTCCTACAGCAAGTGATGGATTTGGTACTGGTAATTATGATGTGTCTCCTTCTTTAACTGCTGATTATATCTTTTCAAAATTAGATATATTTGCCTATTACGGCTATATTTTTAGAGGAAGCGACGATTTAGACGATAATTATACAATTTCACTGGGATTAGGTTATCAAATTACTGACCCACTTTATTTAAGTTTATCCTTTGATACAGACAAAAATGAAAGTAAATATTTATCTGTATTTGGAATTTACGATTTTACAGATAAATACTACTCTACTTTAAACCTTAGTTATGGGTTAAATGATTTATCCACAGATTTATATGTATCCTTAAAATTTGGTATCAGATTTTAATTTCTTTTTTATTAATTTAATTTAAATAATAAATAAAATAATAATAATAATAGGTTGTGGATAACTTTAAAAATACAGCTCAAACTGGCTTTTATCAATGGTTTTAGGTTGTGGATAACTATGTGGATAACCTGTGGATAACTTTTTTTTGAAAAAATCCTTTAATTAGAACACTTACGTGTTTTATCTCCTTAAAATTCTTTATTTTTCAATAACTTAACCCTGTGGATAACTTTTTGGAAAACTTGAGTTATCCACATACTATCCACATTTTTTTGCGAGTTATCCACAATTTTTTCCCACTTATCCACAACCCCCTGTGGATAACTGAATATTTTAATGTGGATAACTTTTCAGGTTGTGGATAACTTTTTTGGTTTTCCTTTAAAATGAATAACTTAACCCTGTGGATAACTTGTGGATAACTTTTAACTTGTGACTATTTTTATTATCAGGTGATAGAAATGAGGTTTATTTTTGTTCTAACTTTCATAATATCAGTAAGCTATTCACAGGAAAATTTTAGTCCTACCTATATTCCACCAAATGTAAATAGTCCATATCAGATAGAACCGAACCCTTATGAAAAAGAAATTAATCAGCTTAAAGAAAATATTGAAAAAGATATACAAAATCAGCAAAATAAAAATGAAGGGGAAAATGAATCAAGAAATTTCTGGTTTTATGATATATTTAAATCTTTAGATGAATTATTTGACTGAAAGGGGCTTAAATGGTTTTTAAAGATTTAAGGGAATTTATAAATGTTTTAGAAAAAGAAAATGAACTGATTAGAGTAAAGGAGAAAATCAGTCCAATATTAGAGATAACAGAAATCGCAGACAGAATGATGAAAATGCCAGATGGAGGGAAAGCTTTACTTTTTGAAAATGTTGAAGGGTATGAAAATATACCAGTTTTAATAAATGCCTTTGGCAGTGAAAAAAGAATGAAAATAGCTTTAGGTGTAGAAAATTTTGAAGATATTGGATGGAAGTTATACAGAATTCTTAAGCCAGAAGTTCCAAATACATTTTTAGATAAATTAAAAAGATTGCCAGAATTAAAGAAACTAAACGATGCTCTTCCAAAAACTGTAAGGTCTGGTAAATGTCAGGAAGTTGTAAAAAAAGAAGATGAGATTAATATTTTTGATTTTCCTGTTTTAAAGTGCTGGCCAAAAGATGGTGGCAGATTTATTACTCTTCCTATAGTTATTTCAAGAGACCCAGAAAATGGAATAAGAAATGTTGGGATGTACAGAATACAGCTTTTAGATAAAGACAGGGTTATAGTTCACTGGCAGATACATAAAGGAGGTTCCCACCATTTCTGGAAAGCTAAAGAAATGGGAGTTAAAATTCCAGTTGCCATTGCCGTTGGTGCAGACCCAGTTATAACTTACTGTGCTTCAGCCCCCCTTCCTGAAGATGTTGATGAATTCCTTTTTGCAGGAATTATAAGAGAAAAACCTGTTGAGCTTGTAAAATGTAAAACGGTAGATTTAGAAGTCCCTGCTGATGCTGAAATTGTTATAGAAGGGTATGTTGACCCATCTGAACCTTTAGTTGATGAAGGACCTTTTGGAGACCATACAGGTTTTTATACACCTGTTGATAAGTACCCTCAAATGCATATTACAGCAATAACCCATAGGAAAGACCCGATTTATCAAACAACTATTGTAGGAAAACCGCCAATGGAAGATGGTTGGATGGGAAAGGCTACAGAAAGGATA
>JALSSE010000192.1 GCA_026984415.1 Hydrogenothermaceae bacterium
ATATTAGATACGGCAGATGCCTGTGTAAATGCAGGCTCTGATGGTTTAGTTCTCATAAATACTTTATTAGGAATGGCAATTGATATAGATAAAGAAGAGCCAATCCTTGCAACAAAGACAGGGGGACTTTCTGGGCCAGCGATACTTCCTGTTGCAGTAAGAATGATTTATCAGGTTTATGAAAAATACGGAACATCGGTTCCAATTATTGGAGTTGGGGGGATTACCACTTATCAGGATGCAGTTCAACATATGCTTGCAGGTGCAGTAGCTGTTCAGATAGGGACAGCAAACTTTTATGACCCATTTT
This sequence comes from Hydrogenothermaceae bacterium, assembly GCA_026984415.1. Next base: position 311 of record JALSSE010000192.1, read on the forward strand.
CTCCTTTAAAAGTTATTGAAGGCATAAAAGAACACGTCATTAAAAAGGGCTATTCCCATTATTTAGAGATGGTAGGAAAAGCCCACAAAATAAAAATCAGTTAAACAACTACCTCAATACCACTTAATTTAAGGAGTGCGTCAATATCAGGTTCTCTTCCTGTAAACTCTTTGAAAATTTCCATTGCTTTTTTACTTCCACCTTGAGATAAAACAGTTTTCAAGAATTTTGAAGCGACTTCCTCATCAAAAATATCATTATCAATAAAAATGTAAAAAGCATCTGCACTGAGGACTTCAGCCCATTTATAACTGTAATATCCTGCTGCATATCCACCTGCAAATATATGGGCAAATGAGTTTTGAAATTTATTATATTTTGGTGGTTTTACCACTGAAACTTTTTCTCTCACTTCATCTAAAATAGTCTGAACTTCTTCTTTTGTGTGTTTATCTGTATGGACTAACATATCAAATATTGCAAACTCTAACTGTCTTACCATTGCCATGGCAGACTGGAAATTCTTTGCTTCAACTAATTTGTCTATCATTTCATCTGGTAGTGTTTCACCTGTTTTGTAATGTTTTGCAAATGTCTTTAGAACCGATTTTTCATAGGCAAAATTCTCCAAAAACTGGGAAGGAAATTCTACTGCGTCCCATTCAACCCCACTTGTTCCACTAACAAAACTTTCTGAAACTTCACTGAATAAATGGTGAATTGCATGTCCCATTTCATGAAAAAGTGTAACTACATCGTAATGTCTTAAAAGGGAAGGTTGTTTATCTGTAGAAGGTGGAAAATTAGCAACAATAAAAGCAACTGGGTTTATTTTACAGTTATTTTCGTCTAAACAACCAGTTTGCCAGTCATCCATCCATGCCCCACCTCTTTTATCAGGTCTTGATTCTAAATCCATATAAATACGGGCAAAAGTTTCGTTATCTCTTTTTAAATCGTAAACAAGGACAGACTCATCCCATACAGGAACATCTACCTTTTCAAACTCAACTTTGAATAATCTGTTTAAAAATTTAAATAAACCTTCAACTACAGAATTTTTTTCAAAGTAAGGTTTGTATTCTTCCTCATCAATATTAAATTTTTCCTTTTTCAATTTTTCTGAATAATAAGGAACATCAAAAGCTTCCAACTTTCCTTTGAATCCTATTTTGTTTGCATAATTCTGGAGTTCATCAAACTCTTTTTCAGCCTGTGGTTTTGATTTTTCAGCTAATGTGTATAAAAAATCTAAAACTTTTTCAGGAGAAGGAGCCATTTTTTTCTTTAAAGATAGCTCTGCATAGTTTTTAAAACCTAAAATTTTTGCTTCTTCATCTCTTAATTTTAAAATTTCCTCTAATAAATCTTCATTTTCAGGGGCTCTTGTTGTGTAAGCTTTGTAAAGCTCTTCCCTTAACTTCCTATTACTTCCATATGTCATATAAGCTAAATAGCTTGGTGCATGTAGAGTAAATTTGTAAACTTTTTTTCCGTCTTTTTCTGTTTCAGCAGATTTTAAATCAGATTCTGGTAATTCTTTTACATCTTCAAAATTTTCAATTATAAGTTCATACCTATTTGTCGCATCTAAAAGGTTCTGTGCAAACTGATTCTGTAAATCACTTAATTTTAGATTAATCTCTTTTATTCTTTTTTTCTTATCTTCTAATAATGAAACTCCACTTAATTCAAAGTCTAAAATAAGAAGTTCTAAAACCCTTTTTTGAGCCTGTGTTAAATTGTCCTTTTCTTTTTCATAAATTTCTTTAAAAGCTTTGTAGAGGTTTTCATTCTGACCTAAATTTGTGTAATATTCTGTTATTACAGGAAGAAGCTCTGTATAAACTTTTTGTGTAAGTTCGCTGTTCTTTACGTAATTCAGGTGGGATATTGGCTTGAATACCCAGTTAAGTCTTTCCTGCAACATCTGGTAAGGCCTTACAAAATTCAAAAATGTTTTGTTTTCTATTTGCAAAAGTTCATTAATTTTTCTTTTATTCTCTTCTATCTGATTAATTACATCTTCTTTCTGTTCCTCTAAATTATCTGTCTTAAATTCCAAAAACATTTATTTCCTCCATGCTTTATAATTATTTTTAAGATAATTATAATAAAACTTTTGGAGGTAAACTTTATGATAATTGTTATGACAAGACTTCCGGTAAAACCAGAATTTAAGGAACAGTTTAAAGAAAGAGTGCAGGAGAAATTTGGAGAACAGGGATTAACACAGGAAAAAGGTTTCGTAAAAATGAACATCCTTGAACCAAAAAATATCCCTTCAATGGGTGAGAATAATACATTTATAGTAGAAACCTACTGGGAAACAATGGAAGATTTTGTTGCCTATACACAGAGCCAGTCTTTTGCTGAAGCACACAGAGATTTACCACCAAGGGAATGGTTTGCAGGTCATCCTACAGTTGAAGTTTTTGAACTAATAAAAGAAAAATGAGGCATTTTAAATGAACTACATTGATGCTACTTATTTAATAACAGCAGATAAACCTTTTAATATAGAAAAAAAA
>JALSSE010000193.1 GCA_026984415.1 Hydrogenothermaceae bacterium
TCTTTGAATTTATTTTGAATATAAGTGTCTTCATCAGTAGGTATTGTTAATCCTCTTCTTTCTTCAGGAATATCTTCAATTCCATCTAATTTTTTTTCAAGTATATCAATTTCTTCATTTGATAGTTTTCCTATGAAGAAGGCTTTTTCTATATTTTCACGAGTTAAATAAAATTCATTCCATGTTTCTACCATGTATGGTAATCCGTTTATTTCAAAAAGGAAATCTTCTTGGGTGGCAAAATCTATAAAATCAGATACCTTATATACGGAAAATAGTTCCGGTTTGCTTCCTTCTATTTTTCCATTAATCATAAAAAATATAGGAACATTTTTTTCATTTACGAAGTAGTATATTTCTCCGAACTCAAAATTTTGTGGAACATTTTTTTCTTTCTTTTTAAAGAAAAGTTTTTTTTCTTTTGTATTTTCATCAATATATACTTCTGAAAAATCTAAAAATGGGTTCTTTTTTTGTTTTTTGTATATTTCAAATAATTCTTCTAAATACCTCATAGCATTTCTTTCTCCTTTATGTTTAAGCTATTTTATTTAAGTTAACAAAGTTTTTTGCAAATCTCTGACATTAAATATTCTTTCACAAATAGGGCAAAGCCTTGGAGCGAAAAACCTTTTTTATTAATATACTCTGATAAAGTTTTTTTCATTCTACTTTTTCTTTTATAGGCATTATCATCGGTAATTTCTTCTCCATAATATTTTTTTTCGTTAAGGAACATATAACAAAGGGTTCTTAATTCTTTTTCACTAAAGTCTTTCTTTATACTTTCTAATATTTCTTGAGCTTCTATATGTAGAGAATAGTCTATATGAACTCTTGCATTATATTCTAGTAAATCTTTAGTTCTATTATCTGATGTTTGTATTGATTCTAACTTCATAGATTTTTGTTCTTTGAAAGAATCCTCAAATTTCGCCTTTCTTCTGTATGTTCTAAGGAAGTTATGTATTGACATAAATAAATAAGAAAGAAAATTATGTTGTATATTATTTATTTTCTCTTTCATATTATTATTTAATAAAAAACCGTCTTCCCTAAATATTACCCTTACTAAAAATTCATTAAATAAATCTTCTCCATCGTAAAACTTTCTTAATAGAGCATATTCTTCTTTAAAAAATTCTTTTAGGAAAACTCTCTTAAATACTTCATATCCTTCATAATTGTCTTTATTATTAGGATCTAAAAGAAATTTTATTATTTTTTCCTCTAAATTAGTATTTTTATCCATTATTAACTCCTAATATATCCTTAAAAGTAAATTTTTTATATACTTTTCATCACAAGAAGCACATCGTTTAATAAGCTTATAATTTTCATTCAAATTACATATCTTCATAACTTCATGTTTATCTTTTGCATCTTCAAAGTCTTTTAAATCCTTAAAGACTGATATTGGCAGTTCAAAAATAGCTTTTTTAATATATTTATCTTTATTTCTTATTATTCTTTTATAAAAGATAGCTGAAGTAGTATTTCTTATATCTTTTTCTTCTTTTTTTAAAAAGCAATCTACTGTTATGAATTTACATTTTTTATGGTCAAAAATTACGTTTTTCCTTCCTTGAAGATTTCTATATAAGGAAAGAGAAATAAATTTTACCTGTTTATTTTTTTGTTCAAGGATAATTATAGGTCTATATTTAAATTTTCTGGTTTCTGTTAGGAGCTTTTTTTCTGAACCTGTAAGAAGGACTTTTTTGTCTGAAAGTAAGTATAAAGCACAAACATTTATAACATACATACTATTTGTTTTTAATAATGAATACCTTTCTGTAGGTTCTTTTTGGTTTCTATACCTAAAGATTTCTTTTAAAGTCTGAAATATGTTATGTACCATAAATCAACCTCTATAATGTTTATCTCCTTTTATTAATATTTTACTTTAACTGCATGTGTATTATATAGAAGTTTTTAAATTTTGATTGATTTTTGGAAATAATGAAAGGTAAAGATAAAGTAAGCATACTTCTGGGAATTGGTTTTGAAAAAATTAAGAAAATTTAATTTACAGTCTAATTTTGAGCAATATTTTTTTATTTTTAACTCTTTAAAAAACAACAATACCCTTATAACGTGAGTAAAGCGTAAATCTAACAACTTCAAACTACTGTAAGATTGGCAACCAAAAATACAATACCCTCAAAGAACGGGTCAAGTGCAACAATACGATGGATCTGTTACATTGGAGTTTGTATCTCATATGTCGCAATACCCTCAAGAAACGGGTAAAGTGCAACTTAGGGAAATTCATCCCACAAGAAGATAGAAGCCTGAAATTTGTCGCAATACCCTTAAGAAACGGGTAAAGTGCAACTAATTTACAGACTAAACAGGTTTTCGCAAAAATCCAATAGTCGCAATACCCTTAAGAAACGGGTAAAGTGCAACTGTAGATATAGTAGAAACAAAATCTATAAAGAGTCGCAATACCCTTAAGAAACGGGTAAAGTGCAACTTTTTTGCAAGGTCTTTTTTAGCGACATTCAAATTTTGTCGCAATACCCTTAAGAAACGGGTAAAGTGCAACAGCAAAAAATATAACGTAGAATTTTCTGAAAAACTGTCGCAATACCCTTAAGAAACGGGTAAAGTGCAACCAGTTAGAAACAGGTGTTAAACCTATTGAAAGTATTTGTGTCGCAATACCCTTAAGAAACGGGTAAAGTGCAACTGGAGGAAGTTATGCAGGAACATATGCTATAGACCCTGCGTCGCAATACCCTCAAGAAACGGGTAAAGTGCAACTTAGATGATATTGAATTTGCTTACTCTCATACAAAGAGAATGTCGCAATACCCTCAAGAAACG
>JALSSE010000194.1 GCA_026984415.1 Hydrogenothermaceae bacterium
AACTGTTTAAGATTGTTGAAGGGTTTAGACTTAAAAGGGTATGTATAACAGGTGGAGAGCCTTTTTATTCAAAAAATTTACCATTACTAATAAAAAAATTTTTAGACAATAGTTATAAAGTCTTTGTTGAAACAAATGGAACTTTATGGCTTCCTGAAATAAAAAATATTTTTAATGACAACCTTTACATAACCTGTTCTCCAAAGCCACCTTTATACTACATTAACCCTGAGTTAATTCCTTTTATTTCTGAACTTAAATTTGTAGTTGATAAAAATTTAACAATTGAAAACATTATAAATCCTGCTTTAGATAAACTTTTAAAAAACGATGTTATTGTTTTACAGCCAGAAAGTAATTTACCTGAAAGGGTTGAAAAAGCATTAAACCTTCAGGATGAACTGTTAAAAAGGGGAATTGAAAGTAGGATAATCCCCCAGTGTCATAAAGTTTTAGGTTTACCTTAATTGCAGATTTTTTACAAAATTATTAATATCTTTTTCTTCAGTAATAATTAATTCTTTTCCCATTCTTTCCATCTTCCTGATAAAACCTTCTCCACATCTTCTTGTAATGAATAAATCAATATCTTTTATTACAGACCAGTTTTGTTTTTCTTTTGGAATAGGCTGGTTTTTATCGTCATGGTGTCTTATTGGATTTTCTATAACTTTTTTATTTTTTATTTCGTTGTTTTCAACTTCAACAATAACGAGATATTTTGCCCTTCCAGGATGCCCTGAAATTCTTTCTCCTGTCATTGAAGGGTATGCTATTTTCATTTAAACCACCTCCTTTGTTAGTATTTACTAACTAATAAATTATAGCAAAAAATTTTTTTATCAATACTTTTAAAATTTAATTAGGGTCTGGTAAATCATGAATTACAACATTTTTTCCAGCCCATTCTGACATTATGAAACATGCAACTTCTACTCCAGAACCTGAAGCTGCTGCAAACATTGTAAATGTTCCAGCTAATAACCCAGCAACATACACACCTTCTTTTACTCTATTTTTTTCATCTGTTTTTATCATTATTTTTCCCTGTCTTGGTGCTTTTGGGTTTGGAACAACTTCAACTTCAACTCCTTTTATGCTAAATTCGTGGAAACCTGTTGCAATAACAACATTTTCTCCGTGGAATTCTTTTCCATCTATAGTTTTTACTGTGAAATTTCCTTTTTCTCCTTTTATTTCCTCCACTCTACCATCTACAAAATCTGTAATTCCATAACTGTTAATCTGTTCTCTTAATATTTTTAGTAAATCTTTTCCAAGGGTTCCCTGTTTTACACCGGGTACATTGTTGAGCATTGCTTTTAAAAGGTCAGAAGAGTTATCGTCTATTACCAGATACTTTCTATTTTCAGCCCAGGGAAATTTGCCCTTTGAAGATGATAAAGTTAAAGCACAGGATAAACCAGCTGCACCACCACCAATAATAACAACATCATACTTTTCCATACTCAACCTCCATTTCAAGATTTTCTTTTATAAATTTTTCCATATCTTTTAAAGCTCTTTTTGCTTTAGCTTCTTTTCTCTGCCTTTTTCCTTTTATCTTTTTTTCTAAATCTGGAAGTAAAGCAAAATTAGGGTTCATTGGTTGTAGTTCTTCTTTTGGTGTGGTTATGTAATTTATCAGTCCTCCAAGCATTGTTGTTTTTGGTGGGACTAAAGGTTCTAAACCTTTTAACATTCTTGATACATTAATCCCTGCTAAAATTCCTGTAGCAGAGGAAGCAGAATAGCCTTCTACCCCTGTTATTTGTCCTGCAAACAGTATGTTTGGTTTTTCTTTTAATTGTAGTGTAGGTAATAAAACTTTTTGTGATTGAATAAATGTATTTCTGTGGATTGAACCAAGTCTTACAAATGTTGCTTCTTTGAGTGCTGGAATAAGTTTGAATATCCTTTTTTGTTCTGGATATTTTAGTTTTGTTTGAAATCCAACAAGGGACAGTAATGTTCCTTCTTTATTTTCTTTTCTTAACTGGACTACTGCGTATGGTCTTTTTCCTGTTTTTGGGTCTGTTAGTCCAACTGGTTTCATTGGTCCAAAAAGAAGAGTTTCCTTTCCTCTTCTTGCTATTTCTTCAATAGGAAGACACCCTTCAAAGAAAACAGCCCTTTCAAAATCCTTTAAAGGAACCTGCTCTCCTTTTATTAATTCATTGTAGAATATTTCGTATTCTTCTTCTGTTAAAACACAGTTAAAATAATCTCCTTCTGTTTCTCCTTTATCGTATCTATTTCCCCAGAAACCTTTTGAGTAATCAACAGTTTCGGCATCAACTGTTGGTGCTATTGCATCGTAAAAGTAAAGATATTCACTTCCTGTTAATTTTTGTATTTCTTTTGAAAGTTCTTCAGATGTTAAAGGTCCTGTTGCGATTATTACATAATCAGCGTCAGGTATTGTTTTTACTTCTTCTCTTATTATGTTTATGTTTGGATGGTTTTCAAGAATTTGTGTGATTTTTTCGGAAAATTTAACCCTATCTACAGCCAGTGCCGAACCTGCTGGAACTTTAAATTCATCTGCAACTTTTACCACAAGAGAATTTAACATTCTCATTTCCTGTTTCAGTAGTCCTGCCCCTGTTCCAATTTCAAAACTTCCGAAAGAGTTAGAACATACTATTTCTGCAAACTTGTCTGTTTTATGGGCAGGAGTCATTTTTTTAGGTCTCATCTCGTATAAATCTACTTTAAAACCTTCTTCAGCTATTCTATAAGCTGCTTCACTGCCAGCTAATCCTGCACCTATTACAACTATTTTTTCCAATCTTTTCACCTGTAATTTAGTTTTTATT